>NZ_JAPZSZ010000142.1:0-1310 GCF_027532095.1 Microcystis sp. LE19-195.1E | reverse complement strand
AGGGCATACCGGAACCTTTGGGCTCGATCCAATAAACGCTTGGGGAGAGAATACCTCTACTTTTTCAGAAGCAATTCTGTCTAAGCAAGTAATCTCTGTGAACCAAGAATCCCCGTCTCTTTAGAGCGGGGAGTGTCAAATTTCCAGTTAAGCAATAAGCTCTAATTTTTCTGAACGCCTCGCTGATTTAAGTGGGACACTTCCCCATTTTTGGATATGCTGATTCCAGGCATTAGGCATCTCGTCCCAGATTTTATCATCAAGTAATCTACCCCCTGCTTTCGGTGTCCTTCCCCCAACTTGTTTGAAAAAAAATGCTACCCCTGAATTTTGACATTGATCGCGGATATCCCTTGCCCAGTCAAGTTTCATCTGGCGATGTTTTTGCCCGGATTCTCCGCCGACAATAACCCAATCAATGCTAGTTAAATTAAGTTCTAGTGGTCCTAAAAGTGGCTCACATGAAATGAAACGCACTGAAACAGGCACTGTCCGAAGATATTCAATCCGATCTATGTGGTTTTGGTTCTCGACAGATACACCTAGCCAAATGTTTTCTGGAAAATCTAATTGAGACGCTAAATCACCTAAACGGCTTTGTCGCTTTGTTAGAATCTGATATATATGCCAAGGTGTTGAATGAATAACTGAGAAAACTTGTCTGATAAAGTCGAGAGGCACATCATCATGAAAAAGGTCACTCATTGAGTTGACAAAAACTCGACTGGGAGTGCGCCAACGTAAGGGTTCTTCCAATCTTTCTGGATGCAAAGTTAAGCTGAATCCATTGGGAAAGTTTTTGGGAAAACGCTGTGTAATAGCTTCGGCATAACAATGCAGACAGCCAGTGCTAATTTTATCGCACCCAGTTGTTGGATTCCACGTTTTATCAGTCCACTCAATACCAGTGTGTGTACTAGACATATTTTAACTCCACAAGCTATATCTTTGACAGACGCTACCTGCCGATAATTAGCAATTTACTTGTACTATACCATTGTTTGACAAGTACAATTGTCGCCGCACTCACTTTCTACATTACGCAATCGTCAATGAGTTGCGGTGTACACAAAATATTACATCGTTTAACGAAAACAACAGGCGCTTACGAAGTTATAAGTAGGGAGGCACAATTATTTGTAGGATGGGTTAGCGGTAGCGTAACATGAGCGGGCGTTGGGTTTCATGCTTCAACCCAACCTTGTATATTGAGAGAAGTGGTAGACCGTCCCAACCTTGGTCAGAAAAGACCGCTTCGTAGCAAGGGTCACCACCATAATCTCCCTGACAAAACTCGAACAGTCGCCGGG
>NZ_JAPZSZ010000058.1:0-16162 GCF_027532095.1 Microcystis sp. LE19-195.1E | reverse complement strand
GCATTGAAAAGCGCGGACAATTATCGCCAGTTACGCAAGAAGGGGATAACTATTAGAAAAACTGCTGATGTTATTATTGCCTCCTTTTGTATTGAAAATAATCTTCCGCTCCTTTTTTCAGATAAAGATTTTATTCCTTTCGTGAAGCACTTAAAGCTAATTTCAGCTTCTCCTACCACTTGATTTCTTGAGGTTTTCAACTCTAATGCTTTACCCGAGAAAAGTAGTTTGGTTGATATATACTCCTATTCTGCTCTTGCTCGAAGGTTAGCTCTAAAACAAAATTTGTTTCAACATAGATATTCACGCCGCTGCCTCACGCTGAAATTTTCCTCCAGCTAAAGCAGCATACAACCCTGAATCAATCAACCAACGCTGAGAATCATCGAGAGCTTCAGGCGGCTTTTCAGAATAAATAATCTCTCCCAACCAAGAAGCAACAATTAGTTCAAGACTTTGCCTACTAATTTGGTCATTCGTTACCCCTGCTCGTTGAAAATAAGGCTGAAGAATGGGACTGGCATCAATCAGATAACTAGGTTCACTCTGCTCCTGAAAAGCCCCAACATTACTCCATAAGTAAAATCTGTCAGGAAAGACCAGCAAAAAATAGGGAGCCTTGGCAAAAGTACCGTGTGCCAGAATATTGCGTCGGAGTTTTGCCGCCCATTCTGGGGATACGTTGGTTTTGCACTTGACCTCAACCACAAGAGCGAGTTGACCATTGCGGTTATTAACTGCTAAATCCCAGCCAGAAGCCATAAGATGAACTGATGAAACCATACACAGCACTCCGGGTAAAATTACTGATGAACGATTGTACACAATTCTGTCTTTAAGTCAAGTTGCTTTACAAAACTTTAAGCAATTTCTTGACAAAATTTAACCTTTTTTCTCATTTTTGAACCCTCAAAAATTAATTATGCAAGAGGTTTAATCTACTATAGTGGTTTTCAGTCCAATAAGGTATAGTAAATCCCTTGCTAGATAGGCGTTTCAGCGTTTCAATCGGGACTCACTTCTGGGAAAACCGCTATAGGCACAACTAGGGATACTATGACCAACTCATGGCTGATACTCTTAAAGCTACTGGACTCTCCTATTCTTTGTGTGATAAATTTAACTTCTATAGTAGTGATCGATCTTTGTGTCCTTTGTGTCTCTGTGGTTCGTTCCCCTCACTATTTAGGGCTTGCTGAATAAATGTGAAATGTAGGCAAGATAGGGGTTTTGTGGCTTTTCTTGCGAAACAGGTGTAATATTTTGAGAGAATCGTCGTTCAAAACCTTGGGTCTTCATCGGCCCGCGTCCTGTAGGGGCGAAGCATTCGGGCAATAACCTATCGGTGAAACCGTAGATTTTCTATCCGAATGCTTCGCCCGTACTTTTTGCCGCAAACCCTATTTATTGCTGGCAGTCTTCATTGACTATCTAGACCAAAAAAAACCAGTCTTCCCTAATTTTTCGGAAAAACTGGCCAAGCTAATCTTGAGATTTTAACCGACGTTAGCGGTTTGTTTTTGGCTAAAAAATACCGCTAAAACCTGTTGGGCAATCTGGGGACTGGTTAAACCCAAATCAGCGAAGGATTCCTCTGGTGTTGCGTGGTCCACTAATTTATCGGGAACCCCGAAACGTTTGACCGGAACTAGAATATTAGCATCCTGTAAAGCTTCCAAAACCGCAGAACCAAAACCACCCATCAAACAACCTTCTTCCAAAGTCACCACCTTACCAAGACGTTGGGCAAGGGGAAAGATAAGTTCTGTATCAAGGGGCTTGACAAAACGGGCATTAACCACGGTGGCTTCGATGCCGTGTTCGCTGAGGATTTCGGCCACCTGTAGGGAAGTATTGACCATCGTGCCGTATCCTAACAGGAGAATATCATCGCCACTGCGGAGAATTTCGCCCTTACCGATGGGTAAAGCTTCCCAACCCTCTTCCATCAGGGGAACCCCTAAACCGTTGCCCCGGGGATAACGCATGGCAATGGGGCCGCTGGTATGATTAATCCCGGTCACGACCATTCTTTGCAGTTCCGCCTCATCTTTCGGGGCCATAATGGTCATATTGGGGATACAACGCAGGTAGGCGATATCGTACATCCCTTGGTGGGTCGGTCCATCGGCCCCGACAATACCGGCCCGGTCCATGCAGAAGAAAACCGGTAGATTTTGAATGCAGATATCGTGAATAATCTGATCAAAAGCCCGCTGCAGGAAAGTAGAGTAAATGGTGACAACCGGGCGCATTCCTTCGCAAGCAAGACCACCAGCGAGAGTAACGGCGTGTTGTTCGGCAATTCCCACATCGATGTACTGTTTCGGCAGTTTTGCTTGAAATTTGTCTAATCCCGTCCCCGTGGCCATGGCGGCGGTGATACCGATAATGCGGGGGTCATTTTCCGCTAATTTAGTGAGAGTATGCCCGAAAACTTTGGAATAAGCGGGAGGTTTCGGTTTACTGGAGGGAATCGGTTTACCCGTGGCTAAATTAAAGGGATTTTGGGCATGATAACCCACTTGATCTTTTTCGGCTAATTCGTAGCCTTTGCCTTTAACGGTGGCAACGTGGACGAAAACTGGTCCGTGGACCTTATGGGCCTGTTTAAAAGTGGCGATTAATTCGGGAATATTATGACCATCAATCGGGCCAAAATATTTAAAGCCCAATTCCTCGATGACTGCGCCGACTTTGGGAACTGCTAACCGTTTCATTCCTTCTTTGACTCGTTCCATTTCGGGAGTGAGGGAGTCACCGAAGAAGGGTAGATTTTTAAATTGTTCTTCGAGATTATCGGCGATAAACTGGACGGGTTCGCTCAGACGAACTTTATTGAGATAGCGGGAAATTGCCCCGACGTTGGGGGAAATGGACATCTCGTTATCGTTGAGGATAACCATGATGTTGGTGTTCGGTAAATGTCCAGCATGGTTAATCGCTTCTAGGGCCATACCCCCGGTTAAAGCGCCATCCCCGATGATCGATACCACCTTGAAATCTTCCCCCTTGGCATCCCGGGCTAAAGCCATTCCTAACCCCGCAGAAATGCTCGTAGAGGCGTGTCCAGCCCCAAAATGGTCAAATTTGCTCTCGCAACGTTTTAGATAGCCCGCAATGCCGTTTTTTTGGCGCAGGGTGTGAAAATCGTTATAGCGACCGGTAAGGAGTTTGTGCGGATAAGCTTGGTGTCCCACGTCCCAAAGGACTTTATCTCGATCGAGATCGAGGGTCTGGTAAAGGGCGATCGTTAGTTCTACGACTCCTAACCCCGGTCCCAAATGTCCACCGGTAGCGGCGATCGTCTGGAGGTGTTTTTCGCGAATCTGACGGGCAATATCTTCTAATTGACGGAGTGATAAACCATGTAACTGGTTGGGATGAGTAATTTCACTTAGGTGCATATCGGCTTCTTTTTCAAAGTAGTTTATCCCTATACCAACTGTATAGGATTTTCAGCCTGAGATGAGGGAAAATCTAGGCTAATCTGGCCGCCGTGCGTAAAATTTGGCCGGCTAACATGGCAGCCCCAAAACCATTATCGATATTAACCACACCGATACCGACCGCGCAGGAATTGAGCATAGTTAACAAAGGAGCAATACCACCGAAACTGGTTCCGTAACCGATACTCGTGGGAACGGCGATCACCGGGCGATCGACTAATCCCGCTACCACACTTGGTAAGGCTCCTTCCATTCCCGCAACAACAATTAACACATCGGCGGCATCCAATAGATGGCGATGATTCAAGAGGCGATGAATTCCCGCTACTCCCACATCCCAAAGACGCTGCACGGAAAAACCGCATAATTGAGCAGTAACCGCCGCCTCCTCCGCTACGGGAATATCGGCAGTTCCCGCCGTTAGGATGGAAATTATCCCTTTTGGGGGATTTTCTGGGGCAGCTGCGGCAATGGCACAGATGCGGGCTAAGGGATAATAAACTAAGTCTGTCACCTGTTCCTGTAGCTGGGCTGCTATCTCTGCTTCAATGCGGGTGGCCATAACCACGGGACTATTTTGACGCAAAACATTGATAATTTGGGCGATTTGAGCGGTGGTTTTACCCGGCCCCCAGATAACCTCCGGAAATCCCGTTCTTAATTGACGATGATGGTCAATTTTAGCGAAGTCTTCCACCGGTTCAAAGGCCAGATGTTTAAGTTTATCTAAGGCTGTCTCCGGGTTAATTTCTCCCCTGGCAACGGCAGTCAGCAGCGATCGCAAATCGGCAGCATGGAACATGGTCAGTTATCAATGGGAAGTGGGGTGTGGGGTGTGGGGTGTGGGGTGTGGGGAAGTGGGAGAGTGGGGTGTGGGGTGTGGGGAAGTGGGGAAGTGGGGAAGTGGGGAAGTGGGGAAATTGAACTAAAACCCCAAAACCCCAAAACCCCAAAACCCCAACACCTAAAACCTGTCTCCTGTCTCCTGTCTCCTGTCCCACTGCTATTAGGAGGCCATGGTAGCTGCGGGACGGCGGCGGCGATAAGTACGATTGTTCGCTGGTTCCGTTGCCGCCGCTTGCAGGAGGAAAATCACTAGAGGTTGACTCTGTAACTCCCGTTTGATTAAACGTTGCAAAGTCGTCTCGATTTCGGCCCGCAAACCGGCCCAATCCTGGGACCCCGTGGCGGTTTTAAATTCACCGATGCGATCGCTTAAACAGCGTTCGATCGCCCGAATAATTAACTGATTCAGCAGCGAGATTTCCACTTTTGTGACCACACCGCGCAAATTAATCTCTGGGGGTGCGCTTAATTGTCCCTCCCCGTTAACGAAGGTTGCGATCGTAATCACACCATCTTCGGCTAACTGTTGTCTTTCCTGCATAATGTGTTCGTGGACTACACCCGCTTGATCGACTAACTCGATTCCCGAAGGCACTGGAGCGCCGATAGCAATGCGATCGCCAGTTAACTCGATCGTGTCACCATTTTTGACAATCACCATATTTTCGGCAGCAATACCCATACTTTGGGCCATCTGAGCGTGTTTGACCAGCATTCGGTGTTCTCCATGCACTGGCACAAAAAACTTCGGCCGGGTCAAAGATAGCATCAATTTATGGTCTTCTTGGGAACCATGGCCGGAAACGTGAATTCCCTTATCGCGTCCGTAAACTACGTTAGCACCCTGCATCATCAGGCGATCAATTGTATTGACCACAGCGATCGTATTACCCGGAATCGGATTAGCGGAAAAGACAATCGTATCCCCCTGACGCACGCGAATATGAGGATGTTCACCCTTAGAAATCCGTGTCATGGCCGCTAAAGGTTCCCCCTGGGAGCCTGTGGTTAAAATGACGATTTTATCATCGGCTAAATTGCGGGTCGCTTTCAAGGGTTCAAACAGATCATCGGGACATTTTATATACCCCAAATTGCGCGCATGAGCGATGACATTTAACATCGATCGACCCACTACCACCACTTTCCGGTTAAATTTCTGGGCCAATTTCAACACCAGATTAATCCGATGCACCGAGGAAGCAAAGGTAGTGATCATAATCCGTCCCGTTGCTTGGTTAAAAACCCGCTCTAAACCGGGATAAACGGAAGCTTCCGAAGGAGTATAACCGGGTACTTCCGCGTTAGTGGAATCACTCAATAAACATAGCACCCCTTTCTCGCCATGTTCGGCAATTTTTTGTAGATCAAAGAATTCGCCATCCACGGGAGTATGGTCAATTTTAAAATCTCCTGTGTGAATAACTACCCCTAAAGGAGTGTGAATTGCTACACAAAAACTATCGGCGATCGAGTGGGTATTGCGGATATATTCCACCATGAAAGCTTTGCCTAAACGCACCATTTGCCGGGGAACTACGGTTTCTAATTTGGTACGATTTGCTAATCCTGCTTCTTCCAATTTATCCCGCAATAAAGCCATCGCTAGGCGCGGACCGTAGATAATTGGCACATCAAATTGTTTGAGATGGTAGGGAATGCCACCGATATGATCTTCGTGACCGTGGGTGACGATCATACCCTTAATTTTATGGCGATTTTCTCTTAGATAAGTCATATCGGGAAGCACTACATTGACCCCGTGCATATCATCGGAAGGAAAAGCTAAACCGGCATCGAGGAGAATAATCTCATCATCGTACTCAAAAACACAGGTGTTTTTGCCGATTTCGTGTAGTCCTCCTAGGGGAATGATCTTTAGTTTTGCTTGGGTTTTATCTTGATTCATTAGGTATCCTTTGATTGTAAGTTATGGTGATTTTTCAGGTCGGTTTTGTGGACGGGAAATCTCAAAAAATGAATAGTTAGAATAAGTCTAACTAGGGGAATAAACCCTAGCTAAATTCACTTATATCAATACTTTCTAGCCGTTCTAAACTATATTTATTTTCTAGTTAAGCTATTAATATTATAACCTATTTCTCGAAAAAATCCTAGTTTAGTTAGCCAAATTTTCTAGTATTTTTCTAGATTAAAGCCAATTCTTGCATAATTTTTGCTAATCCTTCTTCTAGTTCGGGACTTAAGGAACATAAAGGAGATCGCAATCCCCCCACCTCCCAACCGACTAGATTTAAGGCCGCTTTAATTGGAATTGGATTAGTGGCACAGAATAAACCTTTAAACAGGGGAAATAATTTCAAGTTAATCTTGATCGCTTTGGCCGCATCTCCGGTTAATAAAGCTTGAATCATCCCTTGGATTTCTTCTCCCACCAGATGACTAGCAACACTGACCACCCCCACCGCACCACAGGTCATTAGGGGTAAGGTGAGAAAATCATCGCCGGAATAAATAGCGAAATTTTCAGGAGTATGACAGTAAATCTTACAGGTTTGTTCTAAATTACCACTAGCTTCTTTTACCGCCACAATATTATCAACTGCTGCCAGTTTAATAATCGTTTCTGGGGTCATATTTTGACCCGTACGACCGGGGATATTATAAAGCATCACCGGCAGATCGGGACAAGCTTTGGCAATGGTCAGAAAATGCTCGTATAAACCCTCTTGGGGTGGTTTATTGTAGTAGGGAACCACTTGTAAAGAACCATCTAAACCCAGTTTAGCAGCCTGTTGGGTCGCTTCGATCGCTTCGGAAGTGGAATTAGAACCCGTCCCCGCGATCACTTTTCCCCGACCATTAACCGCTTTTTTGACAATACTAAATAGTTCGTATTCTTCCTGCCAACTTAGGGTGGGTGATTCTCCCGTCGTCCCACAGACCACTATACCATCGCTACCGTGAGTAACTAGATAATCGGCCAATTTTTCCACCAGGGCATAATTAACTTGACCCTCGACGGTGAAGGGAGTCACCATCGCCGTAATTACTCGTCCAAAATAGGTTGTTTCACTCATTGATCAGTTATCAGTTATCAGTTATCAGCTTCTGAAGGCAAGAGGCAACAGGCAACAGGCAAAAGAAAGAATCTGGCAATTCTCCTACCAAAAAAGAAGGTTATCAACTAAGTACATTGAAGCTTTTAGCTTAACAAATTAGGTTTTAGATTCGGTTCTTGTTATCAGTTTTTGAGCGATCAGCAATCAGCTTTCAGACTTTATTTATCCGATTAATTAGCTATTTTTCAATTATTATCGCCTTGATTTAGCTGATGGCTGATCGCTTAATTATCAAACTGTTGCTAATCTTGAACCGACGAGATTTTTCTTGACTAAAAGTTCGGCAATTTGTACAGCATTTAAAGCCGCACCCTTGCGAATTTGATCGCCGCATAGCCACAATTCTAGACCGTTAGGATGGGAGATATCTTGACGAATGCGTCCCACTAATACTTCATCGCGACCGGTAGCATCAATTGGCATGGGAAAATAATTAGCGTCCCAATCTTCCACTAATTTTACCCCCGGAGCGGACTGAAGAATCTCTCTAGCCTTCACCACAGAAAAAGGCTGACTAAATTCTAGGTTAACCGATTCCGAATGGGCCCGCAGCACGGGAACCCTTACACAGGTGGCGCTAACCCGCAGCCCCGGACAAGCAAAAATCTTGCGGGTTTCGTTGACCATTTTCATTTCTTCCTCGCAGTACCCTTGACCATTAATCGGGGTATTGTGGGGAAAAAGATTAAAAGCGAGGGGATAGGGGAAGGAATTAGTGGGAGGTTGCCGATTATCAAGAATTGCTTGCGCTTGCTGTTTTACCTCCTCCATGGCTCGCGCTCCAGCACCACTAGCAGACTGATAAGTAGAAACTACTACTCGCTCGATCGCCTGTACTTGGTGGAGAGGCCAGATCGCCACTCCTAAAAGAATTGTCGTACAGTTGGGATTAGCGATAATGCCCCGGTGATTGTCCACACTGTCGGGATTGATTTCTGGGACAACTAAAGGCACTTCGGGATTCATGCGAAAAGCACTGGAGTTATCGATAATCGTCGCACCCGACTCGACAATAGTTTTCGCCCAAGCTTTCGAGGTGGACCCCCCCGCAGAAGCAAGAACGATATCCACGTCCTGAAAAGAGCGCTCGTTTACCGCTTCGATTAGGAGACTTTCGCCCCGAAAATCGAGGGTTTTTCCAGCAGAACGCTCGGAAGCCAGTAATTTTAGACTAGCGAGAGGAAATTGACGACTAGCTAATAACTCTAGTAATTCCGTTCCCACGGCCCCGGTGGCTCCTAAAATAGCGACCCGTACTTTTTGACTCAAATTGTGTGACCTCCTGACGAGTTGGGTGATGATAATGATCCGAAGAAATCGTTACAGTAAAAAATCTTTTTTGTCCACCGAGTTATTCTAAAACTTGGATTGATCGGCTTTTGATCAGCAAAATTTTCTGATTGGGCTTAACTGCCCCAAGGACGGAATAAATTAAATATACCCCATTGACCGCTAAAATAAAAAGATTGTGAGAGCTTGGGGAGCAACTGCAGCTATTCCCCTAGAATATCACGAGCGGGACGGATCCACCGCAGGCGTAAACACCGCTCACCCTATTATAAACGTTCCTTGTCGTAAGAGCTAGAAAAATCAATGAAAGTTATTCAGGAAAAGCTTCCTGCCAGTCAGATAGGTTTAGAAATTGAAATTCCCGCCGAAACCACGAAAAACACCCACGAGCAAGTGGTCAAGAATTTAGCGAAGTCGGTTAATATACCCGGTTTTCGCCCCGGCAAGGTTCCCCGTCAGATCCTTCTGCAAAGATTGGGAACTAAGGCGGTAAAAGCGGCGGTAATTGAGGAATTAATTGAAAATTGCCTCGAATCTGCCCTGAAACAGGAGGGTATCGAGTCCCTGGGCAATCCGCAGCTATTGTCTAAGTTTGAGGATTTGATCGCTGCCTATGAACCGGGTAAAGCTTTGACTTTTTCAGTTTCCCTGGATGTGGCCCCGACAATTATTCTCGGAGATTACGAAAATCTGAGCGTTACTGCCGAAGAAACCGTTTATGATCCCGAATCCGTGGAAAATTGGTTTAAAGAGCGTCAAGAACAGTTAGCGACATTGGTTCCCGTGGAAGATCGCGGGGCGCAGCTGGGAGATGTGGCGATCGTTGATTATCGGGGCAAATCCGCCGAAACTGGCGAGGATATCCCGGATATTGACGGCGAAGATCTGCGGGTGGATATGGAAGCAGGACGCTTTATCGAGGGTATGGTGGAAGGAATTATCGGCATGAAACCGGAAGAAGTCAAAGAGATGACTTTAACTTTCCCGGAAGATTATCCCAAAGAAGATGTGGCAGCAAAAGCGGTAATCTTTACAATTACGATGAAAGAGTTAAAAGCGAAGGAATTACCAGAGCTTGACGACGATTTTGCCCAAGAAGTCAGCGATCAGGAAACAATCGCCGAATTAAGAGCAAGTTTAGAGAAACGTTTCCAAGAACAAGCGGAGAAGGAAACCAAAGAAAGCATTGATGACGCTTTAACCAAGGAATTAGTCAAGGGTGCGACTTTAGATTTACCGGAGACGCTGATCGAAAAGGAAGTGACGCATATTTTGACCCAAAGCTTCATGCAGTTCCAACAAATGGGGCTAGATGTCAACCAGTTGTTTACAAAAGATAATATTCCCAAAATGCGGGAAAACGCCCGTCCCGATGCGATCGAAAGTCTGAAAGAGACTCTGGTGGTGCAGGAATTGGCTAAAGTCGCGGGCATTGAAGTCAGTCCCGAAGCGGTAGCGGAAAAAATCGCTAATATCATGGCGCAATTGTCCGATCGCGACATAGATATGCAGCGTCTGGAACAGGTGATCACTGAAGAAATGCTGGCGGAAAACACCCTGGAATGGCTGAAAGAAAAAGCTACTATCACCCTTGTCCCCAAAGGTTCCCTAGAGGAAGAAACAAGCGAGGAGGAGGAAACGGAAGAAACCTTCGCATTCACCGAAGTGGAAGTGTTGGCAGCCGAGGAAGAACCGTAAGGAGTTAGCAGTCGTGTTGGGTGTTGGGGTTTTAGGGTTTTGGGGTATTAGTTGAATTCCCCCATTCCCCCATCTCCTGATAACTGATAACCGATTCCTGCCAACCGGGGGAAACTTAGGGCATAATAGATGGACAGAAGTGCTAAAGATGCTTAACATTTGCCAATAAAAGCTCCACAGCCAAGCAAAAACCCTAAGATTGTGATAGCGGAACCGAAAAAATTATGCTCGAATCGAGATCACCTGACTACCCAATTACCAGTAATTGTCGCCCTGCTATCTACGCCAACACGGGGAGAAACTCCCTAGCTAACGTTTTACCCGTGGTAATCGAACAGTCTGGCATGGGTGAACGGGCTTTTGATATCTATTCTCGACTCTTGCGCGAGAGAATTGTCTTTTTGGGAACCCCCGTCGATGATCAGGTCGCTGATTCGATCGTTGCCCAACTCCTCTACTTGGAGGCAGAAGATCCCGAAAAAGATATCCAACTTTATATCAACTCCCCCGGTGGTTCCGTTTATGCCGGACTAGCTATCTACGACACCATGCAACAAATTCGCCCCGACGTGGCGACAATTTGTTTCGGTTTAGCCGCTAGTATGGGAGCATTCCTGCTTTGTGGTGGCGCGGCAGGTAAACGGATGTCCCTACCCAGTAGCCGGATCATGATTCACCAACCCCTCGGCGGCGCCCAAGGTCAAGCTAGTGATATCGCCATCCAAGCCAAAGAGATCCTCTATATTAAACAGAGACTCAATACCATGCTGGCTCACCACACCGGTCAACCCTACGATCGCATCGCCAACGACACCGAACGGGACTTTTTCATGTCGGCCGTCGAAGCCAAAGAATATGGGTTAATCGATCTGGTGATTTCCCGTCCCGAACTGCCCGATCCTACCGTTCCCGTTACTTCCCTGTAAATAATAAACTATGTCTAAATACGACTCCCACCTCAAGTGTTCATTTTGCGGCAAATCCCAGGAACAAGTGCGAAAATTAATCGCCGGGCCGGGGGTCTATATTTGTGACGAGTGTGTGGAACTGTGTAACGAAATTCTCGATGAGGAATTGATGGAACCGCCTAGTCCGGTCGCCCCAGTGGAGGAACGCCCCAACAAACGGCGATCGGGCCAAAACAAAACCACTTGGGAACAAATTCCCAAACCAAGAGAGATTAAAAAATACCTCGATGATTACGTTATCGGTCAAAATGAGGCGAAAAAAGTGCTTTCTGTGGCCGTTTATAACCATTACAAACGCCTCAAAGATATCCAAACCCAAAAAGCCGGTGGCGGCAATCCGGAAGATAGCATCGAACTGCAAAAATCTAATATTCTGTTAATTGGTCCCACAGGATCGGGAAAAACCCTTCTAGCTCAAACTCTGGCCAAAATCCTCGATGTACCTTTTGCTGTCGCCGATGCCACCACTTTAACCGAGGCCGGTTATGTGGGGGAAGATGTGGAAAATATTCTCTTGCGTCTGTTACAAGTGGCAGATTTAGACGTGGAAGAGGCGCAGCGGGGCATTATCTACATCGATGAAATCGATAAAATTGCCCGCAAGAGCGAAAATACCTCGATTACCCGGGATGTGTCCGGAGAAGGGGTACAGCAAGCTTTACTGAAAATGTTAGAGGGAACGATCGCCAATGTTCCCCCCCAAGGCGGCCGCAAACACCCCTATCAGGATTGTATTCAGATCGACACCAGCAATATCCTGTTTATCTGCGGTGGGGCGTTTGTCGGTTTAGATAAGGTGATCGATCAGCGTCTCGGTAAAAAATCCATGGGCTTTATTCAACCGGGAGATGGCCAAGCTAGTAAGGATAAGGTAGCGGCAGGGTTATTAAAACAAATGACTCCCGATGATTTAGTCAAATTTGGCATGATTCCAGAGTTTGTCGGTCGGATTCCCATCCTAGCGGCACTGTCACCCCTGGATGAGGAAGCTTTAATCGCTATCCTGACCCAACCCCGCAACGCTTTGGTGAAACAGTATCAAAAACTGTTGAAGATGGACAATGTACAGTTAGAGTTTAAATCTGATGCCGTCCTAGCGATCGCCCAAGAAGCCTATCGTCGCAAAACCGGGGCCCGGGCCCTGCGGGGTATTGTCGAGGAGTTAATGCTCGATGTCATGTACGAATTGCCCTCGCGCAAGGACGTGAAACGCTGTTTAATCACCCGCGAAATGGTGGAAAAACGTTCCACGGCAGATCTATTGGTTCATCCTTCCTCTCTACCCAGTCAAGAATCCGCTTAAGGGTAAAAATCGAGGTTAACCATGCTGAACACCGTTCCTGCGATCATCAAAGAAGGCCGGATCGAACTCCTCGAATCCGTGCCGATTCCAGAGGGTACTAGAGTTCTAGTCACCCTCATCCCGGAGGAGACAAACTCGGATTTCTGGCAAAAAGTCAGCGAAACTGCACTGGCTAAGATTTGGGATAATCTGGAAGATGACATCTATCATGAAAACTCAAATAATCGATAAAACAGTCACTGTTCGCGGTGTTCCCCATTATTACGAGTGGATTCGACAGTCGGAATCTCCCCAGAAAAAGCCAGTGATGGTGTTTATTCATGGTTGGGGAGGATCGGGACGCTATTGGCGATCGACGGCTGCGGCAATTTGCGATCGCTTTGATTGTTTATTGTACGATATGCGGGGTTTTGGTCGGTCTAAATTGCCGGAAAAATCCTCCGATCTTTCCTACGATTTAGAAGAATATGCCCTTGATCTAGCCTTGTTTTTAGATAGTTTGGAAATTGAAAAAGTCTATCTCAATAGTCACTCTATGGGGGCATCGGTGGCGACTTTTTTTATTACTATGTACCCCGAAAGAGTGGTCAAAGCAGTTTTAACCTGTAATGGCATTTTTGAGTATAATAAAGCGGCTTTTGCTGCCTTCCATAAATTCGGTAAGTATGTGGTACAGTTTCGTTATGATTGGTTTTTAAAAGTACCTTTTGCCGATCGATTATTTATGGCGAGATTTTTGCATCGATCGATCCCAAAATCAGAAAGAATTGCTTTTTTAGAAGATTTTTTGGCGGCAGATTATGAGGCAGCCCTAGGCACAATTTATACATCTGTGAGTAAAAAGGCAGTGGAAATTATGCCGGGTAAATTTGCCGAGATTAAAATACCAACTCTTTTAGTATCAGGGGAAAAAGACATTATTATCCCTGCCAAAATGGGTAAAATGGCGGCGGATTTGAATAATAATATCCAGTATGTGGAGATGGCTGATACTGCTCACTTTCCCATGTTAGAAGATGCCCCTACTTATCTACAAAAATTGCGAGATTTTTTAGAAATTAATTAGAATGCCAAAAGGTCAGGAAAAACGCCCCCAGGCCACACCAATCAGGATAGTAACCCCGAAAAAGAGACGATACCAGACAAAAACCCAGGTACTCTGTTTTTTGAGATAATCTAATAACCAAGCGATCGAAAGATAGGAAAATATCGCCGAGGAAATTACCCCAATAGCGAGGGGAATTAATTCACTGGTGTTAATCTGGTCGAGAACGCCTTTAAATTCCACTAAACCGGCTAAAGTTATCGCCGGAATCCCCAACAGAAAGGAAAATCGCGCCGCTACGGCCCTTTCTAAACCCATGAATAACCCGGCAGTTAAGGTGGACCCAGAACGAGATACCCCCGGTATTAGGGCTAAAGCTTGGGCTAATCCCATTAAAACCCCGTCTTTTTGTCGCAAAGTCTCAAAACTGCGTTTATGTTTCCCGATTTTTTCGGCCGTACCTAAGAGTAAAGACATGACTATGGAGGCACAGGCGATCGCTGTCATGCTTCTCAGGGGGGAATTATCTAAATCGGGAATGAAAAGTTTCATTAACAAACCGAAGAAAACGATCGGAATTGTGCCTAGGATAATCCCCACGGCCAAACGAAAATCCTGGGAACGATAATCGGAACTAGCCACCGCTTTCACCATTCCCGTGGATATTTGCGTTAAATCCTGCCAAAAATAGGACAATACCGCCGCAATACTGCCCAATTGAATCACTGCTGTATAGGTGACACCGGGATCTCCCCAACCCAAAAAGACGGGAATCACTTTTAGATGAGCGGTGCTGCTAATCGGCAAAAATTCCGTCACTCCCTGCACAAATCCCAAAAAAATCGCCTGTAACCAGTTAATTTTTGCCAGAGGTATGGCGCTAGTAGTTGATTGGGCAATGGCGGCGGGTGTAATCGCCAAAATCACCGTTATTATCGCTAGTCCTAGCCATTTATAGCTTTTTTTCAGGAAGGAAAACATCATTTTTCAGTAAAAAAAGGGGTTGGGTGTAGGGTGTGGGGTGTGGGGTGTGGGGAGACCACTTCGTGCGCGTTGCGGGGGGAGATGGGGAAATTAACTAATCAATATTACTGCCTTTTGTCTATCTCAATGGAACGAGAGGACTCCCGTTAAACCGCTACGCAGTTAACGGGAGATGAATCGCCACCAGAATGAAACTAACGCGGTAGCGTTTCCACTTTTGGGGAGTTTTGGTTCTCGACGTATTTTTTTAGTTGTTCGACAGTAACGCCGCCACAACTAGCCACGAAATAACCTCCCGTCCAAAAATAGGGTTTGTTGTCGAAATACTTTGCCGCCAAATCCGGAAATTCCTTTCTAATTAAGCGACTACTAACTGTTTTAAGATTAGCGATTAGTTTGGATAAAGCGATGTCAGGCTTGTAATCGATAATCAGGTGAACGTAATCCGATTCACCGTTGAAATAAAGTAATGTGCTGTCCCATTTCGTCAGCGTTGACACAAAGATTTCTTTAAGTCGGGCTAAGATTTCATTGTTAATAGCAATGGCCGGTATTTGATGACGAATACGACCTGAGCGGTAAGTCTATAAACAGAGCGAAATCCATGATTGTAATCGGTTGACATATTAGGCAGTAAGTGTTACAATTCAATTGTACATCACGAAACGAACGACAGTGATAACGCTTACCTACCAGTACAAACTAAAGGTAAACAGACAACAGGAACGGGAGATCATCCACATTCTTGATGTTTGCAAAAGCGTTTACAATTACGCTCTTTCAGAACGGAAAGATTGGTTGAACTCTCGAAAGTGTCTTGCGGATCGTTGTTCGTTAGTTTCCGAGTACATAATTCCTGCGGATGAACCCTATCCTAATTACTTCGTTCAAGCTAAAAATCTAACGGAAGCTAAAAAAATCTATCCGATATTAAAGACGGTTAACGCTCAAGTTTTACAGCAAGTCTTAAAAACTTTAGATAAAGCTTTTGACCAGATAAAATCGAAAGGCTTCGGCTTTCCTAGATTCAAAAAAAAGATGCGAAGTTTTGTTTTCCCCACACTCTCAAAAAACTTTCTAGGGGATGGATGTTTGAATTTTCCACAATTAGGAAAAATTATAATCCGGCAATCCAGAAAGTACCCGTCTGGGTTCGATCCTAAACAAGCTCGAATTATCCAAAAAGCGTCGGGATTTTACGTTTCGGTTTCCTTCCAATCCCAAGAATCCGTCCCCGATATAACGGCCGGGAAAACCTGTTTAGGAATTGACGCGGGAATTGAAAGTTTTGTCGCTACTTCACGGGGAGATTTAATCAAAGCCCCTCGATTTTTGTTGAAAGTACAGAGTAAGCTTAAATTGCTACAAAGACGCTTGAAACATCAAGTCAAAGGCTCGAACAATTGGTTGAAACTCCAAGATAAGATAGCGAGATTACACGAAAAAGTGTCTAATACTCGTAGAGATTGGCATTTTAAGTTAGCTCATTACCTTTG
>NZ_JAPZSZ010000110.1:0-10603 GCF_027532095.1 Microcystis sp. LE19-195.1E | reverse complement strand
TACTGACTCAAGCTATTAAAATATGGCGGATGAATTAAAGATTGGGTTTAATTTATAACTCTACCCAATTCTCTAAACTTAATCCTTCAACCCTCAATAAATCACCGTCATTAGAAACAACAATTAAACTTTTAACTATAGCAGTAGCAGCAATTAAAATATCTTCTGTTTGTATGGGTAATCCTCTTAATCTAAGATCAGCATTAATTTCGGATGCTTTTTCTAAAATAGCTAAATCATCTAATAAAATAATTTGATAATCCTGACAAAGTTGGTTAAATCTTTCTCTTTGTTTAGGTGCAGCAACTGCCAAAAATCCCCTCTTAATTTCAAAATAAGTAATGCAACTGATAAAGATACTTTTTCTTTGAGCTTTGACATCTTCAATTTTTTGATAAATTTCAAGATTACGCTTAATGATCAAAGAGACGATATTAGTATCTAACAAATAACTCATAATTACCTATTTACGCTTAATTGCTTCATCGAAAATAGCCATTTGTTCAGGAGTAAAATCGCCGGCAATTTTTGACAGGATTTCTGTGGACATAATAAAGCTACAATGCTCTTTCAATTCTGCCTCTGACATCGTGTTAAATTCCTCAAAAGGTAAATTTTTTTCAAATAATTCAACCAAATGTTTCACTATTTCTGAATAATTAAGCTCCTCTTTAAAGAAAGGACGGTCTTCCATTAAAATAGAAACAACTTGCTCAATTCTCTTAATCATCGATTTTTGTCTGACATCAGTTGATAACATATTTATGCCGCCAGTAAATTTTCAATAATATTTATCAACTGCCAATATATCAAGTTTCTCGTGGTTATGCAACATCGTGAGTTCGATCTCGAAGAGAAGAAAGCGGCGTAACGGTGTCTTGAGTGGGATGTATCACCATTCTCATCGGATGGTGATTTCTGCGATGTCGAACCTGTTTGGGGTGAAGATGTCTTTATGGTTAAAAGATCGCAAGGGACGCACCTTGTCGGACGAGGACATATTACACTATCCTTATGATAGTAGTAACCTTAGCCGAAACCATGAAGTTAATGAAGTTAATCGATACTGCTATACCCGGTTTCCCAATTGAGTGATTAAAGAAGCTAAATCATGAAATTTAAGTTTTCAAAAGGAGTTAATCAATGAAAACAATTAGTTTTAAAACCCGTGCAGGAGAAGATGGAACATTACAAATATCTTTACCGCATGAACTTAAAAACACAGATTTAGAAGTCACCTTAGTTGATCAGCCAATATCTCTAAAAGAACAAGAAGAAAAAACTACATTTAGCCAATGGCAAGAAGGCTTTTTTGAAGAAGTAATTGGCGGTTGGGAAGGTGAATTATTAGTAAGAGAAAAACAGCCAGATTATGAGGAAAGAGCGCTCAAGAATGATTAAGGACAAAAATCAGCAAACCTATAGAGACCCTAGTATTGTCGGTTATTATGCCCAATTAACCGCACTACAGCCGGCAGAAAAGACAATTTTAACCCTGCTGCAAGAGCGTTTATCGACGATGAAAATGCTTGATTTAGGGGTAGGTGCGGGACGGACTACGAAGTATTTTGCCCCTCTTGTGGGAGAATATATCGGTGTTGATTATTCTACGGAAATGATCGCCGCTTGTCGTCAAAAATTCCCCCATTTAGTCTGGCAAGTGGCCGATGCTAGAAATCTAGAACAATTTGCGGATAATTATTTTGATTTTATTCTCTTTAGTTTTAATGGCATTGATTATATTTCCCCTGCTGACCGTTTTCTAGTTTTAGAGGAAATTAGCCGCATCGGTAAAGCGGGTGGTTATTTTTGCTTTTCTAGTCATAATCTTCAGGGAATTATCCCAGAATTCGATTGGAAAAAAAAGATTAGTTTCAATCCTTTTAGTAGCTATGTAAATTTAGTCCTCTGGGTGATTTTGCGGGTCTGTAATCCCTCTCTTAGCTACGAACAGTTATTGACTGCTGACTATGCAATTATTCGGGATGAACCCCATAATTTTCGTCTGCAAAATTATTACGCCACCCCCAAAGAACAATTAAGACAGTTAAGGTCTTACTTTCAAGATATTAAAATTTATTCTTGGAAAACTGGTCAGGAAATTAAGAGCGAACAAGAGTTAAATACTAATCTTGATCATTGGCTTTATTATCTCTGTCTTCTTCCCTAATATTATGCTGCTTTTTTGGGGGATATTGAAGTAATGCTTGGGCAAGATAATGACCAGTGTAGGATTTTTCACATTTGGCCACGGTTTCCGGTGTTCCCACCGCGATTAATTCTCCTCCCTTGTCCCCTCCTTCCGGTCCCAAATCAATAATCCAATCGCTACAGCGAATCACGTCGAGATTATGTTCGATGACGATAATCGAATTACCTTTATCGACCAATCTTTGTAACACATCTAAGAGATGATGCACATCATAAAAAGATAATCCCGTAGTCGGTTCATCGATCAAATATAGGGTTTTTCCCGTGGCCCGTCGGGATAATTCGGCCGCTAATTTCACCCTTTGCGCTTCTCCACCGGATAAAGTGGGGGCGCTTTGACCGAGTTTACAGTATCCTAAACCCACATCCACGAGAGTTTGTAATCTGGTGGTGGCCCGGGGGACATTTTCAAAGACCTTTAATGCTTCCTCGATCGTCATATCTAAGACATCGGCGATCGAATAACCTTTATACTTAACCTGTAGGGTTTCCCGATTATAACGCGCCCCTTTACACACATCACACTGCACATAGACATCGGGGAGAAAATTCATCTCGATGACGTTTACCCCTTGGCCTAGGCAAGCTTCACAGCGTCCTCCCTTAACATTAAAAGAAAACTGCCCCGCTTTGTAACCTCTAGCTTTTGCTTCGATGGTTTCGGTGAAAATCTCGCGAATAATGTCAAAAACCCCCGTATAGGTGGCAGGATTTGACCGAGGAGTGCGTCCTATCGGTGATTGGTCGATGACAATTACTTTATCAACCGCGTCCAATCCTTCTACTTTATCTAACTCTTTGGGGAAGGGAGTTAAACGGGTTAAATGATGTTGTAAAGCCGGATATAATAACTCATTAATTAAGGTGGATTTGCCCGAACCAGATACTCCCGTAATCGAGACTAATTTTCCTAAAGGAATCGTTACATCAATATTTCTTAGGTTATTTTGATGGCAATTTTTTAAGACTAAAGCATTACCATTCCCTTCCCTTCTTTGGGGAGGAGTTTCAATAACTTTGCGTCCCGATAAGTAGGCCCCTGTTATCGATTTTTTGGACTTTAAAAGGGTTTTAAAACTGCCTTGACAGATGATTTCTCCGCCATGAATCCCCGCTTTCGGACCGATATCGACCACATAATCGGCTGCCCGAATCGTTTCTTCATCGTGTTCGACGACAATTAAAGTATTACCTAAATCTCGCAATCTTTGCAGGGTTTCTAACAGTTTACTATTATCTCTTTGGTGTAATCCGATGCTAGGTTCATCGAGAACGTATAATACTCCTGTTAATCCCGAACCGATTTGAGTGGCTAATCGAATTCGTTGGGATTCTCCCCCGGATAAAGTCATCGCCGGTCGATCGAGGGTAAGATAATCTAATCCCACATCGATTAAAAATTGTAGTCTCGCTTTGATTTCTTTGAGGGCTAATTCCCCAATTAATGCTTGTCTTGGGGTTAAATGACAATCATTAATTCTCTGCAAACAATCCCGAATGGTAACTCCGGTAAAATCCGTGATCGTATATTGTCCTAAACGTACCGATAAAGCTTCCGGTTTTAATCTTTTTCCGTGACAAACTTCGCAGGTTTGGTTAACAATATATTTCTCTAGTCTTTGTTTAATAACTTCCGAGGTGGTTTCTTGATAATTCCTATCTAAGATATTGATAACTCCCGCAAATTCTCGATAGTAACCGCGACCAGTATCATAACGGTAATCATCTTCAAAATAGATCGGTTCTTTACTCCCATAGAGAATGATATCTTGCTGGGTTTTTGTTAGTTTCTGCCAAGGGGTTTGAATTTCAAAACCTAAAGCTTGCCCTAAACCGTAGAGGAGAGAAAGATAGTAGGAGTTATCCTTATCGGACCAGGGGGCAATAGCAGAATATACCGGTTGTTTCGGGTCTGGAATGACTAAATCTGCCGAAAATTTCCGTAAACTGCCCAATCCGTGACAGTTGGGACAAGCACCATAGGGAGAATTAAAAGAGAATAAACGGGGGGATAATTCCTCCATAACTGCCCCGTGTTCGGGACAGGCAAATTTCTCGGAAAAGACAATTTCTTTGGTAACTTCGGGATTATCTTCGTTATTCTCATCGAGAATTTCCACAATCGCTACACCATCGGAATGCTTTAAACAAGTGGTTAAAGAATCTACTAATCTTTCCTGTAAACCCTCTTTTTTGATCAGGCGATCGATAACAATTTCGATATCATGAAGATGTTTTTTATCTAACTCGATGCCCTCGGATAATTCTACTACCTTGCCGTCAATCCGCACCCGGGCAAAGCCTTGGGAGGCCAAACTAGAGATTAATTGCTTATGAGTGCCTTTTTTGCCGCGAATTACCGGGGCTAAGATTTGAAAACGGGTTTTCTCGGCTAATTCCATCACTCGATCGCACATTTGATCGATGGTTTGGGGGGCAATATTGCGATCGCAATGGGGACAATGGGGTTCACCGGCACGACCGAACAATAAACGCAAGTAATCGTAAATTTCCGTTACAGTTCCCACACTAGAACGGGGATTGTGGGAAGTGGATTTTTGGTCAATGGAAATAGCCGGACTTAAACCCTCGATCGCATCCACATCGGGTTTATCTAATTGTCCCAAAAATTGGCGCGCGTAGGCGCTGAGGGACTCCACATAGCGGCGCTGTCCCTCCGCAAAAATAGTGTCGAAAGCGAGGGAAGATTTGCCCGATCCCGAAACTCCCGTAAAAACAATCAACTGATTGCGGGGTAATTCGAGATCAACATTTTTGAGATTGTGTTGTCGGGCGCCACGGATACGGATTGAGTCAGTTTGAGCCATCGGACGGTGCCAAGTAGTCCTTAACAATCATAGCTTTGACAAATGGGTTTCAGCTACTAAGTAGGTAGGTGTTAAAAATTGTCAGATCCCCCCTTATTAAGGGGGGATCGCAGGCAAAATCTATCTTCTATTTAATTAAAACCACTTACTTAGAAAACCAGTCTTCTATCATATCAGAAGATTATCGGAGTTAAACCGCCCGTTCGAGAAACTCGCGCATATCTCGATCGGCCGCAGGGCAACAGCCATGACTCGCTTCTTCTTCTAAATGGGCTAAAACTGGGCAATTAATCCGATAATCTGGTTCTTTTGACCGTTCTAGCCGCAATTCGTACACTTGTTTTTCCAGTTGTTCGATGCGGTCCACCAAGGCGCGAATAGCCACCGCTTCCGAGTCGGGTAAATCACCGTGTTCGAGGGGTTCCACCCGCGTCCCGGCGCGATAGATTAAACGACCGGGTACACCAACAACGGTACAATCGGCAGGAATATCGCGCAGGACCACAGAACCAGCACCGACGCGAACGTTATTACCCAGATAAATATTACCTAAAACCTTGGCCCCAGCGCCGACGACCACATTTTCCCCTAGAGTCGGGTGACGTTTACCGCTTTCTTTCCCCGTCCCTCCTAAAGTAACTCCCTGATAGATGAGGGCATAATCACCGACAATGGCCGTTTCTCCGATGACAACTCCCATGCCATGGTCGATAAAAACACCCTGACCAATTTGGGCACCGGGGTGAATTTCGATACCAGTCAGAAAACGGGCAAGATGGGAAATTAAACGGGGAATAAAGGGAATCCCGATCTGATATAGCCAATGGGCGAAGCGATGGCACAGTAAAGCCTGTAATCCAGGATAACAAAACAGTACCTCTAACCAGTTGCGGGCAGCGGGGTCACGTTCAAAAATGATCTTGAAATCGGCTAGGAGAGTAGATAACACGAGTCTTGATTCCATATTGATCGAGCTTATACTAAACCATGTTATCACTCTGGTAAATGAGCCGTTCAACTAAAAATCGATCGAGGAACCTCTTTTCCTAGATCGCTTTTACTGTCCTTGGCCAAATTTTGAAGATATCCTTAATTTCCCTCTTGTTTAATCTTCCTTTAACTTGGGTCTGAAAAAATGCGATTGTTTAGCCTTTTTTTGCAGTTTTTCAGCTAAAAATATGATTGATGCTATCTATCGTCACCATGGAAAATTTTTATTAACCTTGCTGTCAATTGCTGGCAGTATCAACATTGTTACCGAATCGGCCTCAGCTTTAAATATCACCCGATTGAGCAGTCTTGGCAATAGTACAAATAACTTCGGGGCAGAAATTCCCGCTTATGACCCCGCTAGTCGCAGATTATTCCTGACCGGTCCCAATAATCGTCTAGATATTGCTGATATCAGCAATCCCGCTAGTCCAATTCCCTTACCCTCGATCGATCTTAGCTCCTACGGTGCGGGGGTTAATAGCGTTGCCATCAAAAATGGTATCGTGGCCCTGGCCATGGAAGCTAGTCCGATTACCAATAACGGCAGTGTGGTATTTTTCAATACTAATGGTGTCTTTCAGAGTCAGGTGACTGTGGGCACTTTACCGGATATGTTAACCTTTACTCCTGACGGTAATCGGGTTTTGGTCGCTAACGAAGGGGAAGCAGCTAATGGTGTCAATCCCGATGGTTCCGTTAGTATTATTGACTTAAGCGCTGGTGTTCTCAATCCCACTGTCAACACCGCTACCTTTATCAGTTTTAATGGTCAAGAGAACACTTTAAGAAGTCAGGGAGTCCGTATTTTTCCCGGTCAAACGGTTTCCCAAGATGTGGAACCAGAATACATCACCGTTTCCGACGATGGAACCACTGCATGGGTGTCTCTACAGGAAAATAATGCTATTGCGATAGTCGATGTTGTTAAAGCTCAAGTCACCAGTATTGTACCCCTAGGAGCCAAAAATTTTAACGCACCGGGTAATGGTTTGGATCCTAGCGATCGAGATGGGGTAGTATTTGGAGGAGCGGCTAATTCCCCAGCAGTAAGAATTAATAATTGGCCGGTTTTTGGCTTATATCAACCGGATACGATTGCCACCGTTACCATCGCCGGACAAACCTATTTAATTACTGCCAATGAAGGGGATACTAGAGATGAGGCCCGACGAGTTTCTACTCTAACTTTAGACCCCAATGTTTTCCCTAATGCGGCCAACTTGAAATTAACCCAAAATCTCGGCCGTTTAGATGTTTCTAGCATCGACGGACTTAACGCCCAAGGTCAATATAGCCAACTTTTTGCCTACGGTGGTCGTTCTTTTTCGATTTGGAATGTAACTACTGGACTGTCCCAAGTCTTCGATAGTGGCGATGATTTTGAACAAATTTTGGCGGGTTTTTCGGCAACTCCCCTAACTGCTAGTATTTTTAATTCCGATGGTACTCCTAGCAGCTTCGATAGTCGTAGCGATAACCGCGGGCCGGAACCGGAAGGTTTAGCAGTAGGAACTGTGGGTAATCGTCTCTATAGTTTTGTGGGAATAGAAAGGGCTGGCGGTTTCATGGTTTATGATATCACCAACCCTAGTAATCCTTTGTTCACTAATTATATCAACGATTGGCAATTAGGGGATATCTCTCCCGAAGGATTATTGTTTATTCCCGCTGCCGATAGTCCTAATGGTACTCCCCTGTTAATTGTTGCCAATGAAGTGAGTCGTAATGTGGCGATTTATTCCGTCAAACCTGTCCCAGAACCTAGCGCAGTTTTAGGATTAGTAACCCTCGGATTAGCTGGCTATAGTTTGAAAAAAAGAGGGAATTGCTAATCACATCCCGTAAAATGGTAGCGCCTCCGACCAATGGGGGCGTTTTCCCGTTTGCCAATCCAAATAGGCTAAATCGAGGATATCGGGGGCATTTATGCCTAAACAACTGGGTGTGGCTAATCTTTGATAGGAAATAGTTAAGTTTTCTAAAGTCCGCTGCCATTGTTCCGGAGTCATCAGGCTATCAGCTAAATAAACCCGATTACCCCGATAGATGCCCACATACAATTGTCCCCTAGTTGCGGGCATTTCTAGGGCTAGATAGGTATCGAGGGGGTAACAATCCCGTTGTGACCAAGCCAAGGCCGCTAAACTGGAGACGGTAAAAATCGGTAGCTGTAATTGTTGTGCTAGGGTTCTCCCGGTGACTATACCGATGCGGGTACTGGTAAAGCTACCCGGCCCCTTAGCGGTGGCTAGAAAGGCTAAATCTGCCCATTTTTGCGGAGCCAGGAACTGTTTTAGATAGGGGTGGAATAGGTTCGATAAATCCCTGTCCAAGTCCCAAGTTTGTTGACGGCTATCATCGCTGAAATTAGAGAGGGCCAGTCCTAGTTGGGGACTGCTGGTATGCAAGGCTAATCCATAGACTGGGGAAGACAAGTCAATCTTTCTGTATTAGTAAGTTTTTATGGGTCGCCTGGGATTCGAACCCAAGACCAATCGGTTAAAAGCCGAGTGCTCTACCGCTGAGCTAGCGACCCGTTTCGTGTTCTGCACACGATTCATCAATATAACATCTTATCGAGGCTAAGTCAAGGGGAAATTTAAATTTGATTGACTCGCATTTCCACGATCGCCTCGCGGCTACTCTGGGGTTCTAAGTAGGTCAATTGTTCGCCTGTGTTGAGGGCGTTGCGGGGGGCGCTCCAGGGTTCGAGACAGATATAATTTTTATCTTTCAGAGTCCAAAAAACTATAGTTGTATAGAGATCGTCGTAACCGAGGATAATTTGACGTTGATGGTAGGAATCACTAAAACTACTTTGATGGCGAGTAATTTGCGGAAAAGCGGCATCAATTTCTTCGAGATTAAAGTCAAAGTTGCCGGAGTAGGAATGGAGGGTTTTCCTGCGTTGGTCGAGGTATTGGGAGGAGGGAATATCAAAGGATAATCGGGTTTTATCGGTGACTTGAAAATAGGGATGGAAGCCGATGGAAAAGGGCATTCTTTCGGGGGAAAGATTAATAACTTTTTGGTGAATTTTGAGGCTGTTTCCTTGCAGTTGATAGGTAAAGATTAATTGAAAATCAAAGGGATAGACTTGACGAGTGACCGGATTACTGTTTAATTCTAGGGTTAAACTAGCGGCGGTTTCGGTGCTTTGTTTGCTCACTTGCCAGGGTAAATCACGAGCAAATCCGTGTTGTTTGAGGCTATAGTTTCGGCCTTGGTGTTGATAGGTATTATCGGGTAAGTTGCCGCAGATAGGGAATAAAATCGGGACTCCTCCCCGGACGCTGAGGTTAGGATCTTTAAATCTTTCTCTGTCCAGATATAAAATATCTTCTCCGCAAATTTGCCAACGGGTGATGATTCCTCCCCTAGCGGGAACCACTTCCAGATAAGCGTCAGCCTCTTCATCCTTGAGACAATAGGTAAGATATTGATTTTGGTTTTGAGTGATAGTAAAGGTCATTTCAGTTATCAGTTATCAGTTATCAGTTATCAGTTATCGGTACAGCTGACTAAAAAGCTGATTGCTAACATAGAACGTAGGTTGGGTTGAAGCATGAAACCCAACACCCGCTCATGTTACGCTACCACTAACCCATCCTAACAAATAATTGTGCCTCCCTACTTAGCTTAACCAATGAGGTTTTAGATTCGGCCCTTGTGAATAAGCTGGGATAGCCTAGCTTGAGATGAAAATTTGAGTAAGAAAATAGGCAATGGCGGCGCTACCAACGGGTACAGTGAGATTATCTATACCCAGTTTCGAGAAAGTTTCTAGAATAGTAGCTCCGATCGCTGTCAATAAAGATACTAAAATAATTGGCGGATTAATGCCATTAATAAAAGATAAAATAATCAAGCTGACTAAAAAGCTGATTACTAACATAGTCAGGGAACCTTCCAGACTTTTGCCACTGCCGAAAATTTTGTAGGGATGTTGACCGAAATTTTGTCCGACTAGGGCCGCTAATCCGTCTCCCAAAGCCATAATTAAAATACCCATTGCCGCATATTCGGGGTGAGAAATTGGCCAAAAATAAGCCACGAGAACACCGATACTAACAGCATAAAAAAAAGTTCCCCAACTGCGGCGACCGACACTATTAAGACTGGGTAAAATGGGGAAAAAATAGGATAGGATAGCAATAATTGCCGCTAGGATCGCCGCGATTATTCCCACCCAAGCGGGGATATTTAACCACCAGGCAAAAAGGATGACGTTTCCCGTGCCAATGTGGACAACTTTGCGGGTAATTTCGCCATCGGTACTGAAAAGACTTTTTAATTTTTCAGCGATCAGAATCAGAACAGCTAGGTAACAGGCGACTAAACCGATCGAAAATAGGAGAGAGTGGGATAGTTCCACGTGGCAAAAGCGAAAATTGACTATCTATTTAGTTTAGGTGATCGAGGTGACATTGTTGACATCCTCGCCGCCGTAAAACGGACGGCGATTCCCAAACCTCACGATTTGGGTTTCTGCTTCTGTCCCGAAGGATTTTTCGCACCTGCCTTAACAGATTTACTCTGTTCTGGTCATCAGGTCGCTCTACAGACTGACA
>NZ_JAPZSZ010000294.1:0-12248 GCF_027532095.1 Microcystis sp. LE19-195.1E | reverse complement strand
TCGAGAATTTGAAAATAAAGAAGAACTGGAAAAAGTAGTCAATCAGCTTTTAAATGAAGGGGGATTGATTATTAAATGGAGTAGAAAACTTAAAAATAAGGGTAATGCTGTCAATGTAACTTAAATGCGTAAAAGCTTACCCAAATTTTCGGTCAATTCAACGAATCTTGTGCTAATACTAAATCCGGTTATTAAAAACTGATTATTTATTCTCCGTTTTGCCTCTTGCATCTTGCATGAGTGCCTGTCCTGATATGTAGCCTATACTCAACGGATTTAGTATGAGAACCCCCCGGCCGCAGTTCGAGCGAAAGTCCTTCCCAGGCGAGAATAGTTTCAGGGAAAATCTTTCTTGCCTCTTCCCCAATGCGATCGAGAAAATCGTCATTATGGGCCGGATCGTGATGAAATAGAACTAACTGCTTAACTTGCGCTGCTTGAGCGATTTTGACTGCCTGCTGCCAAGTGGAATGGCCCCAACCCACCTTAGGAAAATTAGGATCGTTGTATTCCTCATCGGTGTAGGTAGCATCAATAATCATTACATCCGCTTGCCAGGCCAAAGCCAGAACGTTATCATCAAGGCGATCAGGAAAATGTTCGGTATCGGTAATATATGCTGCCGATAAACCCTGCCAATTTACCCGATAACCCACCGCTTCTCCTGGATGATTTAAAGGACGGGTTTCGACGGTGACATCCCCACAGTGGAAGGTTTCGGCCATTTCTAGATTATAAAATTCTAAATCAGCCCGCATAATCTGCAAAGGTACGGGAAAATTGGGATGTGACATCTGATCGTGTAATTTTTGCTTGATGGTTGCCTCGTTGGTAGAGGGAACCGCGTAGATTTTAAAAGTATTGCCCCTGATAAAAGCGGGGATAAAAAAAGGAAAACCCTGAATATGATCCCAATGGGAGTGGCTGAACAATAAATGGGCTTTCGCTGGACTTTCTGCCATCAAAGACTGTCCTAGGGCGCGTAACCCCGTACCACCGTCAAAGATTAATCTTTCTCTACCGACTTGCATCTCTACACAGGAAGTATTACCACCATAACGAACGGTTTCCGAACCAGGACAGGGAATACTTCCCCGTACTCCCCAAAATTTGATCTGGAAGCGGTTGTCGGGCATATCAGAAGTTCCTCTACTTGTGCTGATGGGCTAATAGTTAGATTAGCACTCTTCCACAATATGAGTCCATGGCCTGATGACAAGCACGATAATTTATGATGGGGAAAAGGATTATAGTTTTCGGGAAAGCAAGGTATGGATTTACAGAAATTCTTAGAAAAACTGCCTCAACAGTATCAGGATTGGGGATCGGCTTTAATGTCGCCTATTTCCGAGCAATTAACCCTTTTAAGCCAAAAAACCGCCTCCTATCCCGATCGCAATCTCTTTCCCCTACTCAATTTAGCCGTTGCCTGTCTGCAACCGGACGAGGTTTACTGTCAAGTGGGTTGTTTTCGTCGCGGTAGTTTAGTCGCCGCTTTCTGCGATAATAGCGATCGCTACGGTTATGGCGTAGAAGCTTTTTTTAAATACGATCCATCGGGAGAAAGACTAACTATATTATCTCAGGATTTGGAGGATTTTCAACTATCAGAACAGATATTTTTAAGCGATCAAGAAACGGAACCCTTTTTCGATGATCTCGAAGAATTAAACAGTGAAGAAAAGCTGGGAGTTTATTACTACGATGCCGCCGAAGACTATCGATCGCTTTTGATCTCCTTACTTTTAGCCAAAAAATTCTGGTCTGATTCCGCTTTAATTATGATCAATAAATGTCAGCATCCTGCTCTCCAACAGGCCATAAAAGATTTTATTAAAACCCATCCCCAAGCCCAGATAATTTTAGATGATCAAGTCGCTAATCACGGTTTGCTTGGTTTCAAAAATATTTGTTTATTAGCTTGGAATGCTCCCCCGGAGATAACAGCGCTAAAATCCCCGAAAAAACTGGTTTTAAATGTGGGTTGTGGTCCCTATAATCCCGAAGCTTTACCCCAACTATTCCGCGATGGCAATTGGCAAGAAATTCGCCTCGATATCAATACTGCTGTTAACCCTGATATTTTAGGAACTATTACCGATTTAAGTGCCGTTCCCGATCACTCCGTCGATGCGGTTTTTTCTAGTCATAATCTAGAACATATTTATCATTACGAAGTTCCCATCGCCCTAGAGGAATTTAAACGCATTCTTAAACCCGAAGGCTTTTTGATGATCGTGGTTCCCGATATGCAAACTGCCGCCGAATTTGTCGCTAGAGGCGATATGGAAAATGAACCTTTATATATTTCTCCCGGTGGTCCCGTGCGCGCTTTGTGGATGTTTTACGGCATGGGAACCGAAGTGCCTGGGATGCCCTATATGGCTCATAAAACTGGTTTTACCTCTCAAAATCTCAACCGGAAATTACAAGAAGCAAATTTTGCCAGAGTCGAGGTAATTCGGACGGAATTTGAGTTAGTTGCTTTTGGGTATAAATCAGAGATTGGGGATAGGGAAATGGGGAAATAGGGGGATAGGGAAATGGGGGGATAGGGAAATAGGGGGATAGGGAAATGGGGAAATGGGGAAATTTTAACTAATCCCTCAAAACCCCAAAACCCTAAAACCCCAAAACCCTAAAACCCAACACCCAACACTCATGTTTACTTCACGGAAGCAGAGGAAAGATTAGCAAAAATTGCGCGCACTTGTGGGGCGATTCTTTCCCTTTGATTGATTAAATAAATACTAACGAGGGTTAAAGATACCCCCACCCATTGCAATACACTTAACATCTCACCGAGGAATAAATTCCCGAAAGTGAGGGCAAAAACCGGAGTTAAAAAAGTTAAAGAACTTAAACTGGTTAAATTGCCCTTGGCGGCTAAATAAAAGAATATTCCGTATGCGATCGCACTACCAAAAATAGTGGCATAACTTAAAGCTAACCAACCATTCAAATCTATATTCTGCCATTGATGGGATTCTCTGAAACCTGAAGCTAAAAATAGGGGCAATCCTCCTAAAATCATGTGCCATCCCGTGGCGCTGACGGGATCCGCATGACGACAGACAAACCGGATTAAGACTGTTCCCACCGCCATGGATAGGGAAGCCAAAAGCATGAGCATTTCGCCGCTATTTAGTAATTCCTGCCAGCTAAAGTCAATATTTAGCCCTTTTTGTCCAAAAAAGTCATAAAACCATTGATCGGGCAAGCCAATTAAACTAATTCCCCCAATCCCTAAACCCAATCCCAACCATCCCCAGACACCGATAACTTCTTTAAATAGCCAACTGGACATTAAAGCCACCGCTAGGGGTTGCGAGTCAATAATTACCGATCCTAACCCCGCCCCGGTGCGATTTAATCCCAATGCCAGAAAACCTTGAAAAAGAGTGGCATCCATCAGAGCAAAAAGGGCAATCCATAGCCACGCTTGCAGGGTTTTGGGCTGAGGACGACCTAAAAACCAAGCTACTATTAAAACTAACATTCCGGCGGGGACAAGGCGAATTGCCGCCATAAATAGGGGGGTAGTATGGGGGATAACACCCTTCATCGCTACCATCGCTGTTCCCCAGAGAAAAAACGGTGAGATAAGTAAAAGGGGCGAGGATTTCTTTAAATCTAGGTTTTCCATAGGTAGCGATCGATTGTTGTCGATAAGTAGGTAGGTGTTAAAAATTGTCAGACACACCCCTTATTAAGGGGGGATTAAGGGGGTATCAAAGGCAAAATCTATCTTATATTTAATTATAACTACTTACTTAACAAATTTCCCTAATTGTATAGTAGAGACTGGGTATCGGCTCTTAATTCTCTTGACTTTCTCCTAACTGATTTTCCTCTAAAGCTGTTATTGGTTTTTCTTCGCTCGATCCGATCCAGATCGCAATCATTCCGGCGATAGGAATGGAGAGAAAAACCCCTAATAATCCCGCAATTCTTTCGCCGATAAAGAGGGATAAAAATAAAATTACTGGGTTTAATTCTAGGGCATTGCCCATAACTTTAGGGCGAATAATATTATCTTGAATTTGCACCAAGACAACACAGACGATAAAAGCTTTAACCGCAACTGCTGGTCCCTGGGAGGTAAAAGTCAAGATAGTTACCAACAAAATGCCCAGGGTTGCCCCGATACCCGGGATAGCATCGATAATCCCGAGAATACCCGCTAAAATTAGCGCGTATTTGATTCCTAATACCGAAAAACTCAAGAAACTCGTCACCGATAAAAAGAGCATTAACAACAGTTGCCCGCGAATAAATCCCAGAAAACTTTGTCGAAAAGACTTGGCAAAACGCTCCCGGTATGCTAGGGGGAGAAGTTGCAAAAAACCTCGCCAGAGTTTATCACCGTCGATGAGCATATAAACACTGATCACCGCCCCGAAAATGCCCGTAAAGACGCTGGAAAAAACTCCCTGTACGATCGATAAACCCGTGGCTAAACCGGTTTGTAGGCTTCCCACCATTTTATTCAAATCTAATCGATCGAGAAAGTCTTGAAAGGGTAAAAAATCTTTTTGACTCAGGGCATCGGTAAGATTGAATAGTAGTCCTCTCCCCTGATTAACTGCTTCTAATCCTATGCCTGTGACTAATCCAAATAGGAGGATAAAAGCTGCTAGGGTGGTAATAGCAATGGCTAGTCCTCTCGGTAGATAACGGGATAACCAAACCACAGGATAATTTAATAGGGCGGCCAGAATCGCTGAACCAGTAAAAATAGCGATCATCCCGTAGAAATAGTTAATTAAGATAATCAGACTCCAGCCACAGCCAAATAATAATAGATAGCGCACTAGAATCGAGTTATTCAGAGTTTTCCAAAAGGAGCTAGAAGGGGGCATAAATAAAGCTAGAAATAGGATTTTAGCATTTAGAATTGTTTTAACAAAGCTTCCCGCATGACCGAGACGGGGACGGGTTGACCTAACCAGATTTCTAGCGCGATCGCTCCCTGATTAACTAACATTTCTAACCCATCAATAATTCTGATCCCTCTAGTCCGGGCCAACCGGAGAAATTTGGTCGGCCGGGGATTATAAATTAGATCGTAGGCGATCGCCGATGGGGGTAAAAGGTCTAATAATTCTAACTCAACAGGGGATTGTTCGCCCTGGGGGGACATTCCGATCGGGGTAGAATTAATCAGGAGTTCTGTGGTGGATACCAGCCCCTCTAATTCGTCCCAGCTATGCACTTCTAGGAGGTCATAGAGGCTGGTATTCGCCCAACTTTCTTTAAAAGGATCTAATTTCTTTTGATTGCGTCCTACCACATGAATTTTGCCACAGCCCAACTGGGCGCAAGCCACCACCACCGCCCGGGCAGCGCCGCCATTGCCTAAAATAACTGGATTCACCTGACTCCAATCTTTGTCAAGGGATTTCAAGGGTGCGAGAAAGCCATCCACATCGGTATTCGTTCCCTGCCAGCCGGTTTCCGTGCGCCAGACGGTATTAACTGCGCCCACTAGCCTTGCTTTCTCGGTAATTTGCGATAATAAGGGAATAATTGCTAATTTATGGGGAATTGTGACGCTAAAACCCTCTAGATGGATGGCGGCCAAACCAGCGATCGCAGTTGCTAAATTTTCCGGGGCGATCGGTAGGGGAAGATAGACATAATTTAGCCCCAAGGCATCGATAGCGGCATTGTGCATGGGGGGAGAAAGAGTATGGCCGATGGGATCGCCGATTACGCCTAATAACTTGGTTTTTCCGTTAATAATGGTCATAAAAAAGGTGGGCTTTCCCCACCAAAGTTTGCTCTCAAGGGTGGCCAATGCTCACCTTACTATACTAGGGTTTGCTGAAAAAGTTTTTCCTGGGGGCAGGGTGTAGGGTGTGGGGTGTGGGGTGTAGGGTTTTACCGATTTTGAGGGGGTCAATTACCTAATTTTCAGGGAAAAAGTCCCGGGATTTTTCCCCCGATCACTCCCAGATCCATTACTTTTTGATGGCCAAAAGGTCTAAAAGTTTTACCCAACAAGGTTTTTAGATTTATTCAGCAAACCCTATACTATTTCTTGATTTCGCGGGCCATTTTCAGGAAAGGATTGATATTGTCATCGTTAGCGCGACGAACGTTATCATTAGCAGCGTTAGCCTTACTATTAGCCTCGGAAGTGGCCGATTTTGCCACAATACCGTTATCGGTGACTTTGCTGACTTCCATAGAGGAAATCTGTTTAATCGATTCGCCACCCTTTTTATTCGAGGCAGTTTTCGGGAAAGTACGTCGGATCGTGATCGGTGTCCGCATAAAGTCGATATCACCGAGAGTTTTAGCGTCATCGGGTTCCAAGTAAAAAGCCTCTTTCGGTTCCGGTGCGCTCATATCCATCGGTTCATCGACGTATTTCGTCTTATTGCCAAACAGGCCAAAGAATCCAGCCATTTTCTCGCTCTCCTAAATAAATATATTTACCATAAATTGCTGCTCATTGTTAAATAATATCAATATTTATGACAAAAAGCCAGGTAGCCATCTATCAGTGATCAGTGATCAGTTATCAGTTATCAGTTATCAGATGTGAGTTTTCAGTTCACTGATTACTGTTTACTGTTTACTGGACGGCTACGCCGTGCCTTTGGCAACACTGAAAAGCTTCCCACACCCCACACCCCACACCCCATCACCCCATCACCCCACACCCCACACCCCATCACCCCACACCCCACACCCCACACCCCACACCCCACACCCTACACCCTACACCCCATCACCCCACACCCCACACCCCACACCCCATCACCCCATCACCCCACACCCCACACCCCAACCCCAATCAACGCTGTTCTAACCTACGACTGGCTAGGGACATAGAATAACAGAAAATCCAGTAAATAAAGGCTAAAAATAGATAAACCTCTGGATAATCGCCGATAAATTTCGGATTAGCTAAAACCGATCCTGCCATACCCAAGAGGTCCACCAGTCCCACGATCGCCAGTAGGGAAGTATCCTTAAATAAACTGATAAATTGACCGACAATAGCGGGAATGACCGCTTTTAAAGCTTGGGGTAGAACGATCAATAATAAAACGAAAATCGGTTTTAAACCCAAGGCTTTGGCCGCTTCAATTTGACCTTTGGGAATCGCTTGTAAACCACCGCGGACATTTTCGGCCAGATAGGCTGCTGCAAAAAGGGTAAATCCTGCGATCGCTCTGATCACCCGTTCCGGTCTCGTCCCGGCGGGTAAAATTAAGGGTAACATCACCTGGGCCATGAATAAAATTCCCAACAAAGGTAAACCGCGCAATAATTCGATATAGCCAATAGATAGCCAACGAATTGCCGGTAATTCACTCTGTCTCCCCAGGGCTAATAATACCCCCAAGGGGAAAGATAAAATCATACTGGCGATCGCTACTAATAAAGTTAAGATTAAACCACTGAGGTCATCGAGGGGAATTGCCTTTAAAAATAATCCCCCCAATAGCAACCAAGCGATTAAAGGTAAAGTCAATAACCAGAGCAATCCCCACCAGCGTTGGAGAAAAGCGGGGCAATTGGGGAAGCGAACCCGGGTTAATTGCCAAGAAAACAGTGATAAAGCCGCAATTATCGTTAAAATCAGCCAAATTCGCCATATTGACTGTTCTGGATAACGACCGACCACAAATAAACCGATATTTTCCGTCACTACAGCCCATTTTGCCTGATTTACCGCCCAATCGAGAAAACTTAAGCCCCCCCAGAGGCTGAGAAATAGACCCGCAAGGGTTAAGATGACGTTGTACCAAGTGTTAAAGAGATTTTTTCTTAACCAGAGTCCCATAAAATTCCCCAACCTCCCCAGTGGTGATCCTTGTACTTTTTCAGTACAATGGTGCTATTAGAAAAATTCAGACTAATTTTCGACCATGAACAGTTGCATTTTAATGGCTAAAATTGTCCGTCGTCCCGAATTACGTTATACCCAAGATAATCAAACTCCCTACGCTCAAATGTTAGTCGAGTTTTCCCCCAATCGTGCCGAGGCAACCCCAGCTAATTTAAGGGCCGTAGCTTGGGGAAATTTGGCCTCAGAAGTCGCTCTGAATTATCATGAAGGTGATCAGGTAATTTTAGAAGGTCGTCTCTCGATGCAGACGATCGATCGTCCCGAAGGTTTTAAGGAAAAACGGGCCGAATTAGTCATTAGTCATCTCTATCATCTTGACGGCAGCATGAGTAGCGGTGAAATGGCAGCCCCGACTCCAGAAAAAGTCGTACCAATCAATGCCCACAAATCGAATAAAACCGAGGTGCAGAAACCCGTCGCACCTGTCTCCACCGGGGACTTTGAATACGACGCATCCTATGAACTTTCTAATCCTTCCGCTTGGCAACCTTCTGACACATCGGTGGAGGAAAATTTAGACGATATTCCTTTCTAATCACCCCGACAGAATGGCTCTTCTCGATTTTGTCTAATAATTTTTGCTTATGGAATCGTGAAATGCTGATCGGGCAAGACTTTCAGCACTATTTGGCGGATATTCTATCAGTATAGACCTCGTTTCCACACAGAAACCAGAAGAGCCAGTTCTTGCCTTCTAACCCCCTAACTCCCCACCATTGATACTTTTCTTTTGTTGAACGTAGCTCTGAAAATCGGCGAGGGTCAGTTCATCTAACCACTGGTGTCGCTCGGCGGTTTAATCGCCATGGCCGACTTCCAATTGTTGCAGGAAGCGGAGCATTCCCACCACCCCTAAAGAGTCAACTAAAGCTTGATATCCTTGTTTTCTCAGTTCAGCTAATTTCATTGCCATCCTCCTGTAAAGTCGCCATCAACCAAATCACGGGATTCTCTACCGTTACGTTAATTGAATCTCTATATTGTTGAGCTTTTCGCAGCAGCCTGTCATCGGTGGTCAGGAAAATATCAGCGCCCCCCGCTTCAGCAAAAGCCAGATGTAAGGCATCATAAAACTTAAAACCCAGTTGGTAGGTACGGAGTAGGGGCAATTCATGAATTGCCCCTACTGGCGATGGGCGTTTCCCTCGATACCATCCAACGGGCAGCTTCTACAGTAGCTTCTTGCCAAAATTCGGCATCAGTAGCAGCTATATCTGAATAATCGATATCAGAATCTTTCATCTGACCAAGGAGCTTTAATTGTTCCTCTCTCGACATACTCATAATAAATAATCACCTAAGTAGGTAGGCGTTAAAAATCATCAGATCCCCCCGCCTATCGGCACCCCCCTTATCAAGGGGGGCAGGGGGGATCGAACCTAAAATCCATTTTTAATTTAATTATAACCAGCTACTTAACAATGTTAGCGAAATTTTGAACCCTATTACCGAATCCTACACACCGCGCCACAATCCCTCACGGAAGGCGATCGGTCGCCTGAGAAGCAGTAAAACAGGGGAAAATACCTGAAACTCTTTCCCCTGTGAATCCCTAAGCCAGGGAGAAGAATATAAAGATTTATTAAATTGTAACTTTTAATACAGTGCGGGGGGGGGTAATGTGTATCATCTTGTTGTCCGCTAGTAGAAGTATTTTTCGGAATACTATTAAAAATGAAAAACTTTAATTTAGGTTTGATTCTTGGAATAACAGTAGCTACTATTGCTTTATGTCCTAAAAATGTTACCGCAAATTCCTTTACACCGATTAGTTTAACAGATACGAAGGATAGTTTTACAGCTACTTTCCAGTGGGATGGACAAAGAGATCCTAACGAATCACTTTTTTTTGCTATTGATAGAAGTGATTTTCCACAGATTAAATGTGCATTTAATGGAGGAGTGTGTTGGGATTTTTCTGTTGCTTTTAGTGATAATCAAATAAATGGTCTAGATTTTTTTGCTTCTGCTCAACATAAAGTTCCTGCTGACGATGGTGATAGTGATGAAGGTGATTTTTTTACATTTTATCAAGCTGGAGATAAGATCGTCCCTGGTTTAATAACCCAAAAAACAGTAGAACATAAACATAATCCAGCACCAAATCATAGGGACTTGTATAGTATTACTCTTAGTCCTCAGTATATTTTTGTTTTTACTGGAAATCATATAGGTAGTGACATCAACATCAGTATACCTGAACCCTCTACCGCTCTCAGCCTCCTCGCTCTAGGAACACTCGGCGCAGCTTCAACCCTCAAACGCAAACTAAAACCCTCCCAATCCACTGAAAAAGAAACTACAAAAGTCTCCTAAAATCCCCCATAAAACCCCACAAAAACCCCTGCAATTAATGAAGGGGTTTTTGTCATAAAACCCAGTCGTTGGTCGTTAGGAGAATTGAGATTGATTGTATATACCCCAAAATAGTCCTACTGTTCACTAATTTTACTTTCAGCGAGAATTTCTTGGAGGACGGGGGATAAATTGCTAGTTAAACGGCCGGCTCGAATAAATTCAGCGTAGGTATCAGCTTCGATATCTAGGAGGGTTTCCCGAAGTTGTTCCATTGTTAATAGTTGTAATTGGGGATAACTATCGTTGAGAGATTGAATTTCCGCTTCTACGGTCTTTAACTTTTCTTTGACGAGATGCTGCTCATAACTAAAGAATTCTGGGGCAACATCGGGAGATTTATCTAACTTAGAAAGATAGTCTAAAACTCTTTTTAAAGCTACCCGTCGGGCTAAAAGTTCCGCATAGTTTTCTCGAATTGGTTGATCGCCGATCAAGTCTAATCTCGATAGGAAAGTTTGAATAGTTAATCCCTGAACCAAAAGGGTAAAGAGAACAACTCCGAAGACGATATCGATGATATCCTGACGATTAGGAAAAATAACCGGCACACTTAAAGCTAGGGCAATAGAAACGGAACCGCGCAAACCTCCCCACCATAAAACCGTTTTTTCCCGCCAATTAATTTTAGTTTCCATCAAGGCATTACTAACAGTTGCCAAAGCAAAGGTAGCCAGAAAACGGGCCGCTACCACGGCGGCGATCGTGATAAAAATTAAATTGAGATTATCGGCTAAACTGGAGAGACGAATCTGATCGCCGATGAGGAGAAAAACGATCGAATTGACAAAAAAAGCGAGAAACTCCCAGAATTGCGTGACTAATAGGCGGGTACGGGGACTCATACTAATTCGAGAGCCAAAATTACCCAAAATAATCCCCGTAGTCACCACTCCGATTACCCCCGAACCCCCGAACTCCTCGGTTAATAGATAAGCACCGTAGGCGGACACAAGAGTTAAAGACTGTTCCACTAGGGGTAAATCCAGACGTTGAGTCAGATAGGAGATACCAAAACCCACTAAACAACCCACTGCCACCCCGATACCGATAAAAGCCGCAATCCGGCTAATGGTTGTCTCTAAGGATAGACCACTAGCACCGAGGGGAATTTCCACCAAAAGAGCGAAAGCGACCACAGCGACCCCATCATTAAATAAGCTTTCCCCTTCCAAAAGCACGGTGAGGTTTTTACTGGCCCCCAATTCGCGAAAAAGAGCGACAACAGCGACGGGATCCGTAGAAGAAAGGCTCGCACCCACTAATAAGGCCGTAAATAGGGGTAAATTGGTCAATTCATCTAGGGTAAAACCAACCCCGAAAATCGAGATAATTACGCCGACAATAGCGAAAAGACTGACGGGAATCCAATTATCCTTCAGATCTCGCCAGCGGGTATTCCAAGCGGCTTCAAATAGCAAAGGGGGCAGAAAAATTTCTAGAATCAGTTCGGGGGATAGGTTCACCAGACGGATATCGATAAAGGCTAAACCTAAACCGACTATCACTAACAATAGGGTGTAAGGAATTTGGCGAAACCAGCTAAAAATCCTCGAAACCGTGGCCACACTCAGGGAAACGGACAAAACAATTAGAAATTGTTCTAAATTTTGCTTAATGACTTCATCGGTAGCGGATTCTAAACTCATTGGCTGGGAGGCAATCGGTGAGCGGACGTGCAAGAAAAGAACAATCTAAATTATTTGACATCCTCGCCGCCGTAAAACGGACGGCGATTCCCAAACCTCACGATTTAGGTTTCTGCTTCTTTCCCGAAGGATTTTTCGCACCTGCCTTCACAGATTTACTCTGTTCTGGTCTTATGGTCGCTCCACAGACTGACACCGCAAGCCCTGCGGCCAAAATATTTTTACTGGCGTTAATGTCTCGGTCATGGTGAGTCCCACAGTTCGGACAGTCCCACTCTCGAACATTTAACGGCAGCTTTTTCACAATATACCCACAATTACTGCACCGTTTAGAACTGGGAAAACATCTATCTATTTCGATGTAATTTTTCCCGTAC
>NZ_JAPZSZ010000117.1:0-20206 GCF_027532095.1 Microcystis sp. LE19-195.1E | reverse complement strand
CAATCAGCAATTATCAGTGACTCTTAAATTGGTACAAAAATATGAACAATCGCGTCTAAGCATCCCACCGAAAAACTAATGCGCTCCAGGGTTTGGGGGCGGCGCCACGACCCCAACGGGGGGTTTGGGGGGTTCTACCCCCCAAAAGCTTGGATTGAGTGATAAAATCGGAAGTAACGCCCAATTTTAGCCGAGAGTTTCCCCGTAAAAATCCCAACTTGGTAGATTTACAAAAATTAACTTAAAACTTACATCTGATCACTGATAACTGATAACTGATCACTGATCACTGATTTACTCTCCCGCATGATAGGAACTGCGGACTAGGGGGCCAGATCTAACCTGGGAAAACCCCATTTTTTGGGCAATTTCTCCCAACTCGCTAAATTCTGCGGGAGTCCAATATTTCTGTACGAGCAAATGTTCCAGAGAAGGACGCATATATTGACCAATAGTAACTCGATCGCAGTTGATCGCGCGTAAATCTGCCAAAGTCTCGATAATTTCCTCTTTTGTCTCACCGTGACCGACCATTAAGCCAGATTTCGTCGGAATTGACCGATCGATTTCCTTAACATAACGCAAAACCGCCAAAGAGCGATCGTATTTAGCCCCGCGTCTAACCGGTCCTTGCAAACGGCGCACCGTCTCGATATTGTGATTGTAACAGGCAGGTTTTGCCCCTACCACCGTCGCCACCCGTTCCTGTTGACTTCCCTTACCTCCAGCAAAATCCGGGGTTAACACTTCAATTAAAGTGTGGGGATTGAGTTCGCGAATGGCTGTCATCGTCCGCACGAACCAACTGGCTCCGCCGTCTTCCATATCATCTCTGGCTACAGAAGTCAAGACAACGTAACTTAAATTTAACAATTGCACCGCTTCTGCCACTTTTTGCGGTTCCTCCACATCGAGAGGCATGGGTGCATGACCCTTATCTACTTGACAAAAAGCACAGGACCGGGTACAGGTGGGACCCATCAACAAAAAAGTCGCCGTACCTTGGGCATAACATTCGCCGCGATTGGGACAGCGACCCTCCTCGCAGATAGTATGAATGTTCCTTTGTTTGATAATGCGCTGAACCGTGGAAATTTCGCTAGATTTGCCGAGTGAACGCCGTAACCAAGGGGGTAAAGAGGTAATTTCCTCGCGCCACTCTGGGGAAATATTGGACATGAGAAGTTAAGTAAGGTGTTGGGGATTTCAGTTATCAGTAATCAGTTATCAGTTATCAGTGAGGGGTTGGGGTTGGGGAGAGGGGAGAAGGGAGAGAGACGACCGACTCCCCAAAACGAAAACTTCCTATCTCACCATTAAGATAACTGCTATAAGCTGAGAAAGCGGGTAAAGATCATTGTTAATCAAAAAGGAAACTTAGGCAATGGGACGATGGCAACGGAGAAAAATTTTCAATCTGGTCATTCAAGGATTGGCGGGTTGCCTCTTAGTTAGTATATTTGTTCTTAATTCCCTGCCATCCCTAGGCCAAAATTTTCTAGTTCCATTTGCATCTCCCACGGGGACAAGGATTTTTGTAGCCGGGGATATAGAATATGCTTCCGTGCATCTAGATGGATTTGCCTTATTTGAGATTGCCTCCCAAGATTTTACCGCTTCTGAGGCCCGGGAACTCTCCCCGGTAGAAAGACGGGCTAGGCGCATTGAAAGAGGTTTAAATAATATTATCAATCGGGGTTTCGATCCGACAACCCTGCAAGTAAGTACGGCGACGCTCAATAATTTAACCGTGATTGTGGCCAAGGATAACCAGAAGTTACCGCAACAGGTAATTCTGACAGTAACAGAAGTTGATGCCCTGATCGATTCTTCTTCTGTTGACGATTTAGCAGACCGATGGGTTCAAATCATCCAAACAGCTTTGCTCCAAGCTTGGCAAGAACGTCAGCCCGCCGCTCGCCGGCAACAGGTAATGACTGCCGCTAAAATTATTTTGGGGCTAATTTTCTTAAGCTGGGTATCAATTTGGTGGCAGAAACGTTTAAGAAATCGCTTTAATCTCCTCAAAAAACAGGCTAAAAGTCAATCTGATCGGAATTTAGCCATAAATTCCCCCCCCAGAAAAGAGCGCTCCCAAGAACCGATTTTAGCCGCTCTAGAAGATTCCTCTAATTTCCGTCAACAGGCTGATATTCAGCGACAACTGACGTTAAATATTCTCTGGAAAAGACTGGCTCTTATTGGACTGATACTGCTTTGGTTTAGCGGAATAGCGGCGATTTTGTATGTATTTCCTGAAACTAGGCTAGAAGGACGGGGGATAATTCGTATTCCTTTGCGGATTTTTATTATCTGGTTGCTGCTGACATCAGTGAGCAATATGGTTAATCTCTACGTTAATTTTCGGCTACGGGAGTGGGTAGAGGAAGGCGCGGTGTTTTCCGAAAATTTGGAAAGGAGGATTCTGCGCGCTCCCACTTTATTAGAAGTTGGGCGAGAAATGATCACATTTATCGCCATTTTTCTAGGAATTTTGATTTTTTTGAGTTGGATGGGTCTTTCTTTCGCCTTTTTACTCACGGGAGCCGGTTTAGTGGGAGCATTGCTCACCTTTGCCTTTCAGGATCTTTTAAAAGATTGGATTAACGGTTTTCTGATTGTCTTTGAAGACCAATACACTGTCGGTGATATGATCCAGTTTCAGGAGTTTACTGGTTTGGTGGAAAATATGAGTTTGCGAGCGACTCAATTGCGGGCTGCTGATGGACGTTTAATCACTATTGCCCATAACCAAATTATTAGCGCACACAACCTCAGTAAAGATTGGGCGCGGGTCAATTTTACCATCGAAGTCGCCTATGACACCGAGCCAGATCTGGCGATCGCTTTAATGGCAGCCATCGCTGAAAATATGGCTGTAGATCCACAATGGCAAGAAGATATCATCAATCCTGTGCAGGTTGCTGGTGTCAGTCGGGTTTCTCACACGGGAATGGAAATTATGCTCAGAATTGTCGTCAAAAGATTACGACAATGGGACATAGAAAGAGAGTATCGTCGTCGTCTAAAGATTGCTTTTGAGGAGAAGGGAATTCACATCGGTATCCCCCAACAAAGTTTCCTCATAGCAAAAGATAGAGAGGAATTCAAGGGACAGTTTTAAAGGGGAACATTTTCTATCGGTGGAGTTATAGGCCGTTGAAAGCAGATTTTCCATGACTATCCTTGAATAATATCAAAGCTTCCTTGGTTTTGAATCCGATAAAACAGGAAATCCGCATCGAGGGTGAGAATTTGCCGATACCCAGTCTTTTCAGCTACTAAAACTAGGGTTGCATCTGCCAAGTCCATCGGTCGATCGCGGTATTGCTCCATCAACCCCAACAGGCGACTGAAATCACTTTCCTGAATATTGTAAACCACCAGCAGTTTATCTAAAAGAAGTTGTCCCAGTTGTTTTTGCATTTGCCAACCACCCCGATGCAGCGCAAGGTACATGGCTTCGGTCAGGCATGACCAAGTTGTGACGAGAGGCTTTGCTAAACGCATTACTGTATTTCTGTAGGCTTTATGTTGGGGTTGGGTGCGATCAACCAAACAAAGCAGCACTCCTGCATCACACAGGATCATAGCTCTAGTCCTTGTTGCCGATATTTTTCGAGCAGCAGTTGCTGGTAGTCGTTTATTGGTTCCGGTGAATTGACAGTTAAGCCATCTACGGCTTCAAACCATTGTAACCATCTTTCTATCAGTTTTCCATCAGGCTGAGTGTCAAAGGTTTTGACTCGATATTTATGATCGAGAAGATCAATAAAGTCGCTTACTTCCTGAACAAGGACTTCAGGGAGTTGATCTAGCTTAGAAATTGCAGTTTCTCGAATTGTCACAATCATCACCTCTGCCAAGATTGCTAGTTGGGCAACTTTAAACTAGGTTAGGATAGCTAACCTAACCTAGAAAATTTTTAGGAAGCTAAGGCTACCTCGACTATTTGTTGTAGTTCCCCATTTTGATAGAGTTCGATCATAATGTCGGAACCGCCAATAAACTCACCGTTGATATAGACTTGGGGAATAGTCGGCCAATTGGAATACTCCTTAACTCCTTGTCTTAACTCCTGATCTTGGAGAATATCGACAGTTTCGTAGGAAACCCCGAGAATATTGAGAATTTGTATGACGTTATTCGAGAAACCACACTGAGGCATTAATTTATTGCCCTTCATGAACACAAGAACTTTGTTATTCTGGACTAATTGATCGATTCTGGCCTTAGTTTCGGGTGTCATAGGTCTAGTAGCTAGAATTTGAGCAAGAATAGCCAATCCTGAGACGTGGCATATCCTATCAGTTTAGCACAAGCCGTTGAGATAGCCTTAAAAAGGAAGGTCTTCGTCCTCCTCCAAACTATCTAAAATTTCGTTAACATCAGGTCTCCCGCGCACGATAGTCATATTTTCCAGAGACTTATTAACTTTAGTTTCTGCGTCCGAATTTTCTGGCAGTGAATAACCCATATTGACCACTTCACCATCAAAAGATTTCGCTAACTTTTGAGCGGCCGCCAAAATTTCACTAACATCTACATCTTGATCTAATGTCTCTAAAGATGAATCAAAATTTAAGATTTCTTGGGGCAGTTCTGTGCTAGGAGTTTTTGGGTTTCCCGATGCAGTGATCTTTGCTTCTTTTTTATCGATAATTGCTTCTTTGACCGGGGGAATATCCACCACGGTCATAACTTTATTTTCGGGGGTTATTGGTGGAGGTGGTGCGGTTTCTGGTGGTGGTTGTATCGTGGCCGCCGGGGATGGGGAAACTTCCGCAGCCATGGCAGCAGTGGCGGAACCTACCTGTAAATGAACTTTAATCCGGCGCTGAAAAACTGCCTCGAAAGCTGACTCAATATTAGTCAAGCGTAGCCGGGCCATTTTTAACAATTGTTCCGAAGATATGCTTAAATAAGCGCTCGATTCTGACCTACTAAAAAGACTGCCGTGCTGACGTAGGAGAGTGCGAGTAGTGGGGGGTTCCATTACTTCTAAAACCCGCTGCCAAATTTGTTCATGATTGTCATCACTGGCAACAGTTTTAACCTCAGTTTTCGGCACTGCGACGCTAGTTGTCGGGGTGATAACCGCCGGTTTGATCGGTTCATTCACCGGTGCCGGCGCTGTGATCACTTCCGGGGGCCTCTCGACGCTGGTTTGGGGACGGGAAGGCGCTGCCGTGGCAACTGGAGGAATCATCTGTGCTTGTGGTAACAGTCCTAAGAGAGTGACTTCTAACCAGAGACGGGGTTGAGTGGTGTTTTTTAGTTGCGTTTCGCTGTCTTTAAGCAGTTGTTGACCACGGAGAATTTCCTCTAAAGACCAAGTACGCGCTTCCGTACACAATTCCTGCCAAGTGGGAGCAGTGACAGCGACCATTTCTGGACGATTAGGGGCGGTTTTGGCTAAAAGTAGGTTTAAATAGAATCCCGCTAGATTTTGCAAGACGATTAAAGGTTCCTTACCGCGATTCATCAGATGGCGACATTGTTCGATAACTTGATCGGGAATATTGCCATGAATGACTTTAAGTAGGGTTAAGAGGTCTCTTTCGGGTACTGCACCGACCAAATCCCAGACTCGCTCGGCCGTAATCGTTCCTGCGAGTAAACTTAATTGATCGAGGAGACTTTCGGCATCCCGTAAACCACCGTTAGCGATCTGAGCCACTAGGGTTAATGCTTCTAGGTTAATATCGATCGCTTCTATTTGGGCGATTTTTTGCAGGTGTGCCACCATGGCATCGAGAGCAATACGGCGATAATCAAAGCGTTGACAACGGGAGATGATGGTAGGCAAGACACGCTGAGGATCCGTGGTAGCAAGCACAAAAATCACTCGATCCGGCGGTTCTTCCAGAGTTTTCAGCAAAGCATTAAAGGCCGCCGTACTGAGCATATGGCAGTTATGAACTAATAACCCATTGGCAACAAAATTATGATTGTCCTCCACTTCTAGGTCATAGACGCTTTCTGTGTCACCTTCTTGAATCCCTGTCACTTCCTCGAAATTTGTAAGCCATTGAGGGGATTTTATGATACTAGGCGTGTATTGCACCGCAGCCACATTCACAGGTGATAGTATCTGATCGCCGATTTTGAGATTTTTTGCTTGTATCCATGCTTTTTCTGTTCTAATCAAATGATTACCAGTGCAATTAATCGTCCGATTTCTGGTTTGAATGGTTAAAGTTGCTTTTACGCCTCGGTTTAGCCATCGCAGGACTTTTTTATATTCCCACTCTCCGCTGCTCTCGTTGTAACTGAGAACTCGTTTTCCGAGAATCTCAGGATGATTAATGGGAATTAATCCCGTTTCGGTGAAAACAAGGCTATCCCCAGTCAGACATTCATCGATGACATAGACTTTATAACGACATTGGACGGGGGCAAATTGCGATCGCTCGATAATTTCCCGAATGTTATCTACACCGGTATTACTAGCGGCATCAATTTCGATCACGTCTAAAGCGGAACCATTGGCGATCGCTTGACAGACGGAACACTTACCGCAGGGAATCGGTGTCGGATGGTCACTAGACAGACAGTTGAGGGATTTGGCTAAAATTCGCGCCGAGGAGGTTTTCCCCGTGCCTCTGGGTCCAGTAAATAGGTATGCAGGGGCGATTCGCTCACTGATTAAGGCATTACTCAAGGTCGTGGCGATCGCTGATTGTCCCACCAAATCGGCAAAGGTTTGGGGACGATACTTATGATGTAGAGGTTCGTAGGTCATGACTGGCTGAAAACTTTTTCCCCACCCTAGAGACTACTATTATCCTATCCCGATTCTTTTTCAACACGAGAACAAGTGTATGCTTTTTATCTAGCCAGTTGGCGTTGTCAAATTGAAAGATGCTCCGAATCAGCACCGGAACTGAAATTACTTTGATAGGAAAGATGCCATGGCATCTTTCCTATAGTGTTTAATGAACGAATAGTGCCTTAGGGCGGGCTTAAGTGGGGAACAAGAGTCGCTCGATTTAGCAGTGGAATATAGCTAGGTAATAGCTGTAGGGCTAATTCATGAATTAGCCCTACAATAGGCGTTGTCGGCGTTGTCAAATTGAAAGATGCTCCGAATCAGCACCGGAACTGAAATTACTTTGATAGCAAGGATTGCATTCCATCTTTCCTATTCTGATCTGACAACGCCAGCCAGGTTTAATGCGCGATTTGCATCACGAAAATGGCAATTTGGCCAAGTCATCTAATAAATTGTATTAATAACTACAATTTTGCCGAGAAAATCTGCCGACTATCTTAAGTATGCCTAAAGACAGCGCCACTAATCAGACCAACTGCTTATGACTGAATCGACAAAAACCCAATGTCCTTACTGTGGAGTAGGTTGTGGTTTGACAGTCACCCCCCCCGCGTCGGCCGGACAAGCATGGAAAGTCTTCGGGGACAAGTCCCACCCCTCCAGTCAAGGTATGGTCTGTGTTAAAGGGGCCACCGTAGCGGAATCGATCGATAAAAATCGCCTCAAAACCCCGATGATCCGCGATTCTCTCCAAGAGCAATTTCGTCTTTGTACTTGGGAAGAAGCCCTCGATCGCATCGTTAACCAGATGCAAACTCTAATCGCTCAGGGGGAAAAGGAAAGTATCTGTCTATACGGTTCGGGACAATTTCACACCGAAGATTACTACATCGCCCAAAAACTGGTCAAGGGCTGTCTGGGAGTCAATAACTTTGATGCTAATTCCCGTCTCTGTATGTCTTCGGCCGTGGCCGCTTATCTGGACAGTTTCGGGTCCGACGGTCCCCCCTGCTGTTACGATGACTTGGAATTAACCGATTGTGCCTTTTTGGTGGGGACAAATACGGCCGAATGTCACCCCATCATCTTTAACCGTCTGCACAAGTATCTCAAAGGCAACCAACAAGCGAAATTAATCGTCGTTGATCCCCGCAGCACCAAAACCGCCAAGGCCGCTAATCTCCACCTAGCCATTAACCCGGGGACCGATATTGACCTATTTAACGGTATTGCCCACCTGTTACTGAATTGGGGGGCGATCGATACCTATTTTATCGATAAATGCACCCGGGATTTCCCCAAATACGCCGAAATTATCCGCCATTATCCCCCGGAAATAGTCGCCCCTAAATGCGGTATCCCCATCGAGGATTTAGAACAGGCTGCCCGCTACTGGGCCGAATCGAAAAGAGTGCTTTCCCTCTGGTCGATGGGCATCAATCAATCTAGGGAAGGCACGGCCAAAGCCCGCACTTTAATCAATTTACACCTAATGACGGCTAATATCGGTAAACCGGGGGCCGGTCCTTTTTCCCTAACGGGACAACCCAACGCCATGGGAGGAAGGGAAGCCGGCGGCCTCTGCCATCTTCTGCCCGGTTATCGTTCCGTCAAAAATCCCCAACACCGGGCCGAAGTGGAACAAGCTTGGGGTTTACCCGCCGGTCGGATTTCTCCCGTCCCCGGTCGCGATGCTTGGAGTATGATTACTGGTTTGGAGAGGGGAGATGTCAAACTTCTCTGGATTGCCGCCACTAATCCGGCTGTTAGTATGCCTGATCTAGAACGCACCAAGGCCGCCCTGTTAAAATCACCTTTTACTGTCTATCAGGATGCCTACTATCCCACAGAAACCAGCGCCTACGCCCATTTATTACTGCCAGCGGCCCAATGGGGCGAAAAAACGGGAACAATGACCAATTCTGAGCGTATGGTGACGTTAAATAAGGCTTTTCGCCCTCCAGTGGGTCAAGCTCGGGCCGACTGGCAAATTTTTGCCGAAGTTGGTCGCCGTTTGGGTTTTCAGGCACAATTTAATTTTCAGGATTCGGCCGAGGTATATTCCGAGTTTATTCGCTTGACATATAAACGTCCTTGTGATATGACGGCGATTAATTATGATCGCCTGGCCGAGACTCCCCGACCGTGGCCCGATTCCATCGATGAAATTTCCGCTCCTAAAACCGCTAATTCCGGGGAATTACTAGGTAATTTAGTTAAAGATGACGATAAAAGCGAAAAAACAGCCGCAAAACGCCTTTATACCGATGGTAAATTTAATACTGCCGATGGTCGTGCTGTTTTCGCCGCCTACCACAGTAAAGGTTTAGCGGAACCCCCGGACGATGATTATCCCCTAGTTTTGACCGTGGGGCGTTTGTACGGTCACTGGCACACCCAAACCCGCACCGGCCGCATCGAGAAAATTGTCAAAATGCACCCCGCACCTTTTCTGGAAATTCATCCCCAAGATGCGGCAAAATTGGACATAGAAGCTGGGGAATGGGTGGAGGTGCGTTCTCGTCGCGGTTTTGCCCGTTTTCCCGCTTTAATTACCAAAGCAATTGCTCCTAATTGTGTCTTTGTGCCGATGCACTGGGGGGCTTTATGGGCAGAAAATGCTGAGGCTAATAGTCTCACCCATCCGGCCGCTTGTCCGATTTCCCAGCAACCGGAATTAAAAGCTTGTGCCGTCAAATTAATCCCGATCAAGTCTTTAGTTAGGGTTTGCTGAAAAAATTTTTCCTGGGGACAGGGTGTGGGGTGTAGGGTGTAGGGTGTAGGGTTTTACCCATTTTCAGGGGGTCAATTACCTAATTTTCAGGGAAAAAGTGCCTAAATTTTCCCCCCCCGATCACCCCAATGTCTGGCACTTTTTGATGGCAAAAAAGTCTAAAAGTCTTACCCAACAAGGTTTTTAGATTTATTGAGCAAACCCTAACTAGGTCATTGGGGACAATCGGCAATTTTATCCTTAGTTTCTTTGAGTTCCTCTCGAACAGCTTTACATAATTCAGGACTAAATTGAGCGTCTTTGAGACTTTTAACAGTTTCAAGTTGTTTGACTGTTAATCCGATCACTTCTTTTAGCTTTGCACCGGTAAAATCTGCACCGGTTAAATCGGCATCTTTTAAAATTGCACCGGTTAAATTGGCATCTTTTAAAATAGCATCTTGTAATTTTGTGCCTATTAAATGCGCTTTTGGCAATTCTGCCTTTTCTAAAACAGCACCTTGTAAATCTAAGCCATCTAAAACCTGATCGGATAAGTCAGCTTCAGACAAATCTGACTTAGGTTCAATTTTATAAGCTGGCTTAAATAAGCTTTGATATTTTAGATCGACCGTGCTAATTGTTCTCTGATCGTAAATAGCTTTATCTAATTTCGCTCCCTCCAAACTAACACCTCTTAAATTAACTCCAATTAAATTAGCTTTTTCTAGAATAGTATTTTTCAATCCTTTCTTACTAATCTTGGTTAAATCTACACAGGATAAGTTGATTTTAGTTAAATCTCGATCGGATAAGTCGATGCCGATCAAGTTGATTTTTGCTTGACAATTCTCAAGATTCTTTGGTAAATCAATTAATCCTTTATAATTGTTCGATGTCGGAAACCAACTTAGGTTTTCTATTTTTGATTTCGATGGATCTTTAAAAATTAAAGAAGATTGCCTCCGTCGAGTAATAAAATAAACTACTTTTAAAAATTCTTCATATTTTTTGGCAACTTCATTAAAGTTACTGTTGGTTATCTCAAAATTTAACTTGGTTTCTTCATTAATTAATGCTCCCTTAAAATTAGTTCTGCTATCAACTTTAACCTTAATTAAATTTGCTCCTCTTAAGTCAGCATTTTCTAAGTTAGCACCGCTTAAATCGGCTTCCGTAAGATCGGCATAACTCAAGTCGGCGTGTTCTAGGTTAGCCTGTCTTAAATCCGCTTGTTTTAGGTTAGCTTCTTTGAGATTTGCCATCATTAAGTTAGCATTAATTAACACTGCGTCTTTTAAATCTGCTAATTCTAAAATTGCCTTAATTAAAACTGCATCCTGTAGATTGGTTTTAGCATCCAGATAGCTTTTTAAACGAGCATTTTTAAGATTAGCTCCGATGAGGGAAGCTTTTTTTAGATCAGCACCACTTAAGTTAGCACGTTCAAGGTTGGCAAAGTTCAGGTAAGACTGACTAAGATTACTACGGGATAAATCGGCTTTTAGCAGTGTGGCAGAACTTAAAATAGCTCCCTGCAAATCAGCACCAATCAGGTTGACTTTCTCCAATTTAGCCCCAGTAAGGTTGACTCCTTGTAAAGCAGTTTTTTCCAAATCTCGATTAGATAAATCTATTCCCACTAAATCTCCAGGATTGTCGGTATTTTTATTTTCAATATAATAAGCTTTAGCATCTATTAATTTTTGACGATCATTATCATCTGGTTTAACATCCAGTTTCGTTTCTATATCATAAAGAACACCCTTTAATTCAGTTTTATCTAATTTAGCCCCCTCTAAATTCGCCCCTCTTAAATCAGCACCCTCCAGATTTGCACCTGTTAAATCCACCCCTCTTAAATCAGCTTTTCGGAGATCTGCGCGTGTTAGATCGGCATCTTTTAAGTCCTTCTGTGCTGGCTGCAAGTCTCTTTTTAGGGGATTAAAAGAGCTAATTTTGTAAAACTTTGCCTGATTGAAAAAGATGCTTTTATCGAGTTTAGTACGATCATCGTAGATCGCATGATCGATCTTAAAACCTTTCAAGACAGCACTGGTAAAATCAGCCCCTCGGATATCTGCGTAGGTTAAATCAGCGTCCCTCAAATCAGCATTAATTAACTTGGTATTTCTGAGATTAGCGTGACTTAGCTTCGCTTTTTGTAAATAGGTGTTGCTCAGATCTACTTCCGGTAAATCTGCTTGGTTTAATTGGAGAGACTTACATTCATTTTTAATATCTTTTTCGTCTTTTTCACGATCACAGATGAAATATTTTTTTTCTTCTGATGGATACCAACTAAATGGATACCAACTAAAAGGTTGAGTATTAAAGTTATATATTGCATTTTCAACACGTGCATCTTTTAAAGAAGTGTTCAGCAGATTAGTATTTCTCAAATCTGCATTAGATAAATTAGCTCCCTCTAGATTAGCATTGGTGATCTTTGCTCCATTTAAAATGGCATTGGACAGGTTAACATCCTGTAAATTTGCCCCTCTTAAATCGGCTCCCGTTAGGTCAGCTTTTCTGAGACTCGCTCCAGTTAAATCGGCCCCCTCTAGATCGGCATCCTTTAGGTTTGCTCCGTCAAGATTGGCATTCTGTAATTGTGCCTTGGATAGATCATTATTTGACATATCAACTCTGGGTAGATTAGCTGATTTGAGATTTACCCCCACCAATCTGACACAATCCTCTTGCATCCCAACTTTTGTTAATAGCCAAGTAAATATATTTTCTGGCATTTTACAACCACTACTGAGAGACTCCAAGGCATCAATTCTTCCGTTACTAGCAGGATCTTCTTTCGCTGAACGGAGAACAGTCCAAGCATCATTATTCTCTTGCGCTCGTCGTTTATCCGTTTCCCACCAATAGGTGATTACACCAGCAAAAATCCCTAAAGCGGTAACAATTGAGGCTATTTTGAGGATAAGCTCAAAATCAGTCCAATCAAATCGGGATTGATTTAATAAATTTTTGCATTCTTCTGGGGATAAGCCACTATCTTCTGATAGCTTTTGTAAATCGATGGCTTCTTGAATAGGGGTTTTCGCTTTTTGCTTAATTTCTTTTATTCTCTTTCTAATTTCTTCTTCCGATAAAATCTTGGTTTGTTTTAGTAAGTCCTTATACTCATCTAAAGAAAAACCCAAAAAATTAGACTCGGACAGTTCTTTTAAAATCCTTAACTTTTTAATATTATCTTTTTCATCTTTAATGCTGTCTAATTTTTCATTAATCTTTTCCTCGATACGCCGATTAAAATATTTTTGGATCTCGTCAAAACTTTCTTTCTGCTCCGTTGCTATACGATGTAGAGCCAGAGTTCGCTGCGGTTCTCGCAAGGGGATAATCCTTTCCAGTTTACCTTTGATTTCTTCATATTTTGGGTTGTTCTTATTACTCATTTTCCTGTCCTCCAGCTAATACTAGATCACGAAAAACACAATAGAAATATACTAGATCGGCAAACTTATCGTTAAGAAGGGTTGCTCTTGATCGCCTTAAGGCTGAATTTGTTTAATAAAAAAATCTATCTGATCGGGGAACCTTTTTTGTGCAGATAACGTCCTGTTTACACCCATGATATCTAACTAGCCCAAAAAAAACAAGCCGATCAGCAGGATGCTTAATTTTTCTTCAACAAAAAGCCCGAATTATCAGGCATTTAACCACACTATTCTCATTCCGAGATTGCGATCGAACTAACCGATCTTTGCCAACGTTTTTTCCAGTGGCTAGTCGGTTCTAAGTCACAGAGTGCCTGTTCGGTGCGACGACGTTGTATAATCACTTCGGCTGGGTCGCTTAAAGTCGGATCTCGATAAGGAATAGCGGCTTTAGTTTGCAGATGTTCCCGTTCCTGTGCCGATAGAGATGGGGGTAAGGACAAAAAACTGGCTATTGTCCCCGGCGATCGCCGACCGACGCTATCGGTGGCCCCAATCTGCAATCCTGCTAATTGTAAAGCCCTTCGCACCGAGGCAGCACAGGAATAGGTGACTAAATAACCCGTCGGACTCAGGCATTTCGCCACTAAAGCTAAAAACTCCACCGTCCACAGTTGCGGACATTTACCCGGGGAAAAGGGGTCGAGAAAAATTGCCTCCGCTTGAAAACCCGCGTCAATCACCTTGGTTATCGTCTGTCGCGCATCCCCGATTAACAGTTTAGCCGTGAGATTAGGCAGGTCTAGCCGGTGATTATGGGCAAAATCATTTAAATATTCGGGAATTGGTTGACTCCAACTATTTAAGAGATTTTCTCTAATAGCTGCTAGGGGAACCACTCGATCGCTTTCCAAAGCTAATAATTCTACCCGACAATCCCCCCTAACTTGCCAAATGGCCGCTAAGGCCGCGGCGCTATTATACCCTAAGCCGTAACAAATGTCAAGAATTTTCAGATTATTGCTCTGGTCTGCTTTTGCTGCCAGACGACTAGAGAGGATAAATTTTTTCTCAGCCTCTTCCCTTGCCCCAGAGGTAGAATGATAACATTCGCCGAATTCGGTCGAAAAAAAGGTATAAGAACCATCCTCAGTGACTTTTTGCGGGTAGGCTTCGGGGGAGACAAGCATGGTGATGGAGAATGTCTTTGAGGTGAATATCGGTTTCCAGCAGGCAAGCGTGACCACTATGGGGCAGAATCGTTAATTTTGCCGCGGGTAACTGCTGAATTAGGCGTTTAGCCTCCGCTACCGATGGTAACAGTCGGTCGCCTTGACTGGCTATCACTAACACCCCCAATTGCAGACGTTTTAACTCGCTGGCACTAACCTGAAACCGTTGTAACTGGGATAAACGCCAGCTAATCGTCTTCAGTGGGACGTATTGCATGGCTTTGAGGAGAGAGCGGCGATCTTCCTGGGATATTCGACCCAGAGCGGCCAGAAAGGGTAAAATAGTTAGTGCCGAGCTGCCTTGGATGAAATCGGGCATCATCTGGGTGATACCGATTCCCAAGCTTAAAAGAGGTCTTTGATTGAAAGAAGAAGCAGGGTTAATTAAAATCAGTTTTTTAATTAATTTTGGTGATTTTGTCGCTATTTTCAAGGCTAAACAGCCGCCAAAAGACTCACCGCAGAGATAGACTTTTCTCGATTGTCGCTTTAATTCCTGTTCCAATAAAGCGATCACGAGGGTGCTTAATTCCTCCCAATCACCGAGATATTGCGGGGAAATCACCAAACAACGTAGATCGAAGTAAGGGGCAAGGTTTTTAATCTGACGATAGTATAGTTGCCCGCTGCCATCCATTCCGGGTAAAAATACAAACAGGGGATAATCGGGACGGGGATGACGGGGAATAATCCAACTGACAGGTTGTTCCATGGTGCGAGAAGCGCGATCGATGTTAAAAAAGTTTTTTCTGGTTATCTATTTTAAGGATAATTAATATTAGAGAGATTGGCCAATTTTAATAGTACGATTAACTCCCAACTTATGGATTGTTTCTCCCTGCTCCCCAACCCCTGATAACTGATAACTGATAACTGATAACTGATTAACTGAGCCAAATTTTTAGGCCGCCGCTAAATTAGCAGCCACGAAATCCCAATTAACCAACTTAGTTAAAAAGTCGCTGATGTAATCGGGACGACGATTTTGGTAGTCGAGATAATAAGCGTGTTCCCACACATCCATAGTTAAGAGGGGAACCTGTCCGGCGGTTAAAGGATTGTCAGCGTTGCCGGTTTTGGTAACTTTGAGAGTACCGTTATCGAGAACCAACCAAGCCCAACCACTACCGAATTGAGTAGCGCCCGCAGTTTTGAAAGCTTCGACAAATTTCTCGAAACTGCCGAAATCTGCCTGAATTTTATCGGCTAAAGCACCAGTAGGCGTGCCACCACCCGCCGGTTTCATGCAGTCCCAATAAAAACTATGATTCCATGCTTGGGCGGCATTATTGAAAACCCCAGCTTTAGAGGCATCACCGGCAACCTTAACGATAACTTCTTCTAAAGAGAGAGCATCGAGTTCCGTATCTTTGACCAAACCGTTATAGTTATTGACATAAGCGGCGTGGTGCTTGTCGTGGTGGAATTCTAGGGTACTTTTGGTGATACAAGGCTCTAAGGCAGTGTAATCGTAGGGTAAAGGGGGAAGTGTGTAAGCCATGTGTTCTCTGTATCCTCTCTTGAGAGCTTGTTTAAGGTAGTGTTGTTAACCTTTTGTCAGTATTCAGCTTAACCAAGACGAATACCTTTGCAATAAAACTTTACACCCTCAATCATAGCACCGAAGGAGACTTGATCAGTGATCACTGATCGATCAGCTTTTTTCTGCCATCTCCCTTCTCCCCCATCACCTCAACTCCCATCGACCATCTCCTAAATCCTGAGAAGATCACCAAACAATGTTAGAATAATTCCCGTACTGTAGGCGCTTGCAGATTCTTGTGGGCGTGGCAGGGCAGGCGAAAAACGATTCCGTTCGGAATTAGACCAAAAAAGCTCCACTGGAAACAGCAGTAGATTTTATCTCACTGGGTTGACCGGTTGGCACTTCGTCAAATTACGGATCAATACAAAATTATCATTTACAGATCTTTCTTGGTAACTTATGGCACAGCGTACACGCTTAGGTGAAATCCTTCGTCCCCTCAACTCGGAATATGGTAAAGTTTCTCCCGGTTGGGGAACTACCTTGCTGATGGGAGTTTTTATGGCTCTGTTTTTAGTCTTTTTGCTGATTATTTTACAGATCTACAACTCCTCCCTAATTTTAGAAGGATTTAATGTGGATTGGGGTCAGTAAACAGATTCCAACAATCTTGTCGGCATTTTTGGCTGCAGAATTGTCCCTCGGACTTTAGCAGGTGGGTTATTGCCCACCGCGAGTTTTTTATTAGGAGCAAAAACATGAATATTTTTGGGATTGGATTACCGGAAATGGGGTTAATTCTCTTGATTGCCCTGCTAGTTTTCGGACCGAAAAAATTACCAGAAATCGGTCGCAGTTTAGGCAAAACGATTCGAGGATTTCAAGAAGCATCCAAGGAATTTGAAAGTGAATTTAAGCGAGAGGCCGAGCAGATTGAAGACTCGGTAAAAATCAAAGCTCAATTAGAGGAAAGTCAATCTCCTAGCGATCAAACTCGTTCCAGTTAAGAACCGTGTAGAGATAAAAAGGAAGAAGATTGGGCGATAAATTTATAACCGATACTGGGGAAGATGTAAAATCGGGAATGACCAGAGCCGGATTAAATTGGCAGTTTTACCATAGACCTCTTCTAAAAATCAAAAATTGTTGTTAGGGTCAGGAGTCAGGAGCCGGTCGTCAGGAGACAGGAGACAGGAGATTATTTTATTTATTCTTCCCACTTCCCCACACCCCACACCCCACACCCTACACCCCACACCCCACACCCCACACCCCACACCCCACACCCCACACCCTACACCCTACCCCCACGAAAAACTTTTTCAGCAGACCCTAAGTAGGCAGAATATACCGTCAGTTTGAGAATTCCCAGAAGGCAAGGAAAAAATGACTATTTCCTTGCTATAAGTATTGTAGATGTCAAGAGTGGTAAATGAATGTCTATAGTGGTATCCCCCGAACAAGTCCATCAAATCGTCAACAACCTCCATCACGATCCCTTTGAGGTTTTGGGGGCCCATCCCCTAGAAGAAGAAGGAAAAGTCAATAAATGGGTTGTTAGAGCCTATTTACCGAAAACCACGGCCGCTTGGGTTATTTTACCGTCCCAAAGACAAGAATATCCCATGACGACCGCTTATCACCCCCATTTTTTCGAGTGCGTCATCGATATCGGTGAACTGAACAATTATCAATTACGCATCCACGAGGGGGAACAGGAACGGGTAATCTATGATTCCTATGCCTTCCGTTCTGCCAAACTCAGCGATTTTGATTTACATCTGTTTGGGGAGGGCAACCATCATCGCATTTATGAAAAATTAGGGGCGCATTTAGCCGAAATCGAGGGTATTAAAGGGGTTTATTTCGCCGTTTGGGCCCCTAATGCCCGCAACGTCTCGATTATTGGTGATTTCAATAACTGGGATGGTCGTGATCACCAAATGCGGAAACGTAATAATATGGTCTGGGAATTGTTTATCCCAGAAATCGGTGTTGGCACTAAATATAAATACGAGATCAAAAATTGGGAAGGTCATATTTACGAAAAATCTGATCCCTACGGTTTTGCCCAAGAAGTACGCCCGAAAACCGCCTCGATCGTGGCTAATTTAGATAGCTATACTTGGGATGATAGCGATTGGATGGAAAAACGCCGCCATAGCGATCCTTTAACTCAACCGGTTTCCGTTTACGAATTACACCTCGGTTCTTGGCTGCACGCTTCTAGTGCCGAACCCCCCCGTTTACTTTCTGGGTCCGGGGAAGCGGTTCCCGTGTCGGAATGGAACACTGGGGCGCGCTTTTTGAGTTACTACGAGTTAGCCCAAAAACTAATTCCCTACGTTAAAGAATTAGGTTACACCCATATCGAATTATTACCGATCGCCGAGCATCCTTTTGATGGTTCTTGGGGTTATCAAGTGACGGGTTATTTTGCCCCCACCAGTCGCTACGGCAATCCTGAAGATTTCATGTATTTTGTCGATCAATGTCACCAAAATGGCCTTGGTGTGCTAGTGGATTGGGTCCCCGGTCACTTCCCCAAAGATGGCCACGGGTTAGCTTTCTTTGATGGGACTCATCTTTATGAACACGGCGACCCGCGCAAAGGGGAACACAAGGAATGGGGAACCTTAATTTTTAACTACGGTCGCAACGAAGTCAGAAATTTCCTGGTGGCTAATGCCCTATTTTGGTTCGATAAGTACCATATTGACGGCATTCGCGTGGATGCGGTGGCTTCTATGCTCTATCTCGATTATTGTCGTAAAGATGGGGAATGGGTGGCTAACGAGTACGGTGGCCGGGAAAATTTAGAGGCAGCGGAATTCCTGCGTCAAGTCAATCATGTAATTTTTAGCTATTTCCCCGGAATTCTCTCTATTGCCGAAGAATCCACCGCTTGGCCGATGGTGTCCTGGCCCACCTATATGGGCGGTTTAGGCTTTAATTTGAAGTGGAATATGGGCTGGATGCACGATATGCTCGATTATTTCGGCATGGATCCCTGGTTCCGTCAATTCCATCAAAATAATGTCACTTTTAGTATGTGGTATAACCACAGCGAGAATTATATGCTGGCTTTGTCCCACGATGAAGTGGTTCACGGCAAAAGTAATATGATTGGCAAAATGCCGGGGGATGAGTGGCAAAAATTCGCCAATGTCCGGGCATTATTTAGTTATATGTTTACCCACCCCGGCAAGAAAACCATGTTTATGAGCATGGAATTTGGCCAGTGGAGTGAGTGGAATGTTTGGGGTGATTTGGAGTGGGGTCTTTTGCAGTACGAACCCCATCAACAGCTAAAACGCTTTTTCTCAGATTTGAACGCCACCTATAAGAGTGAACCTGCTTTATATACCCAGGATTTTGGTCAGGATGGCTTTGAGTGGATCGACTGTAGTGATAATAGTCATAGCGTCGTTTCTTTCCTGCGCTGGAGCAAAAATTGGCAGGAGTTTCTGGTGGTGGTCTGTAATTTTACTCCCCAACCCCACAGCCATTATCGCGTTGGTGTACCCCATCCCGGTTTTTATCAGGAAATCTTTAACAGCGATGCGGGTAAATATGGCGGTAGTAATATGGGCAACCTTGGCGGTAAATGGTCGGAGGAATGGTCCTATCATAGCCGTCCCTACTCGATCGATCTCTGTTTACCACCTTTAGGGGTTTTAGTTCTCAAAATCGGTCCTCATGCTTCTGGGGAATAGGGGAATGGGGAGATGGGGAAATGGGGCAATGGGGAAATGGGGGAATTCAACTAAAACCCTAAAACCCTAAAACCCCAACACCCCAACCCCTAACAAAAAAATTTAGAGGTCATCTTGCAGAAAGTGGCCTCTTTTTTGGGGGAATTTTCCAGAAACTAAGTAGTCGTGCAAAATTAATTTCCTAGTCGAGACAGGAGACTCCGAGACTCCGAGACTCCGAGACTCCGAGACGGGAGACGGGAGACGGGAGACGGGAGACGGGAGACGGGAGACGGGAGACAGCTATTAGGGATCGGATTTGAGTTTTCAGTTCACTGTTTCCTCGCACCAGAAGTCTGACGGAGTAGTGGCTTAGATGTGTAATTAGGGTCTGCTGAAAAAGTTTTTCCTGGGGGTAGGAGTCAGGAGTCTCCGAGTCAGTAGCCGGTCGTTTCGGGCTTTGTTGCCATTGTTTTTTGTACCAAGCTATGTACTACAAGAAGGATAATGCAAGGTTTTTGAAAGTCCCAATCCTATTTTCTTGCACTAACATCGGACTTTAACAGGTCAAAAGCCTTATTTTAAAAGGGTTTTACCATTATTCAGCAAGCCCTAATTAATTTTGCTTAGGTACTTATTAAGTTGTCAAATTAGCGAGCAGTGTTTGCACCCATTCTTGAGCGAGTTCTTCCACGTTGCCATTACTGTCGAGATGGCTAAGAATATATTTTTGTCGTTGGTGAGCTAATTCCGCGAGACTACCGATTTGACATCCTCACCGCCGTAAACGGACGGTGATTCCCAAACCTCACGATTTGGGTTTCTGCTTCTTTCCCTTGCGGGGTTCCGCACCTGCCTTAACAGATTTACTCTGTTCTGGTCTTATGGTCGCTCTACAGACTGACAC
>NZ_JAPZSZ010000008.1:0-10027 GCF_027532095.1 Microcystis sp. LE19-195.1E | reverse complement strand
ATTCTAGCAAATAGAGAGAATTCTTGTCCATTAAGAAATGTTACAAATTACATGGGTACATTAAGAAAAGTTAAGGGGGTACATCCATTGATGGATAAGGGTTTTGGGCTATTATGGTATATATGTATGGGGGAAGTTCAGCTATACCCTTCCCAACAACGTGGAAAATCTCCTTCTCACTGGCACTGGTAATCTTAATGGTGCGGGTAATGGCTTAAATAACCAGATTACAGGGAATAGTGGCAATAATAACCTCAATGGTGCTGCTGGTAACGATACCCTCAATGGTGCTGCTGGAATCGATACTTTAACCGGTGGGACAGGGACAGACATCTTTATCTTCCAGTTTAGTCAGTCCACCTCGGCAGCCCTAGACCGAGTTACGGATTTTGCTATTGGTACTGATAAGATTGACCTGCTTAGTCAAGCTGGTGCGGCAATTAATGCCCCTGTCGCTTTTACCCGGGCAACAGATAGCACCACGACCAATATTAACACCATTGTTACTAATGTCTTTACCGATGCTAATGGGGCAACAGCCGGAAATCAAGCTCTCGGAATTAACAGTGCTGTTTTAGTGCGGGACAATAGTTCTTCTACTTACCTAATTATCAACGACGGTACGGCGGGTTTCCAAAGTGCTAATGATTTGGTGATTAATCTTACTGGGTTAACGGGTACTTTACCGGCGCTCGGCACTATTGCGGTCAATAGTTTCTTTGTCTAAATTAATGGGGGGATTAATTCTCCCCTTTTAATTGTCTTTGATGATGAAAGTGAGGTAATCGTGCAATGGATACCCGATTAAAATATCAAGGTATTATTAAGACTGTTCTCCAGAATCAAGCTAACTATCGTGCTACTTTTCCTGATGGCTACACTTCTCAGGTTATATTTGATGATGAACGAGGACATTATCTAGTTTTAGATTTCGGTTGGAGTGGTAATAAGTATCTCCATGCAACACCAATTCACCTTAGCTTGGTTGTCGATAAAGTCTGGATTCAATGTGATGAAACGGAGGAAGGTATAGCTACTGATTTGATGGAGGCAGGTATTCCCAAAGAAGATATAGTTCTGGGTTTTCGTTATCCTAAAGTACGCAAATATACGGGATTTGCTGTGGCTTCGTGACCAGAAATGTTGAATCTATACATAAAACTTTATACACAAGCTGACGAGAACATGATAGTCATTAAATTCCATACTTTCTAGGGCTAATTCTGTCCAATTATGGCTTAAAAAAGTCTCTAACAAAATCTACTAATTCTGATAAGGGACTAATAAAATCTTGGGATTTTTGTCTGTTTAAATCTGTCTCTTTTTCATTATCCAATTTTTTGGCCAAAAATGCTTTATCAAAAAATTTTAACATTCCTCGTTGTTGAGGATTGTTAATTTCGTTGTAAAAATTAACTGTAACAAAACAGATAAGAGGAATTTCTGGAACATTATAGTTAATGCCGTATTTTTCCTTAATTTTAGAGCCATGATCATTAGCTATTTCTAACAAAAGTTTCCATTTATAGGTTTGCGATGCTCTTTCTCGCAAAGAAGTTTTTAACGATAAAATTATACATTTAGGATAGGGTATTTCTTGATTATTACTATCACTTATATTTGCGGAAGTATGGTAAGAATAAATGATCAAATCACAATCTAGTTTTTGTTGTTCTCCATCACCCAATTTAATAGTCGATATATTTTCAAATCCTCGAACAGCGGATTTTTTATTAGTTATATAAATATGTTGATCAATATTCTTGATTTCCTTATTTTTGAGAAAAATATAGATAACCGCATAGGAAAATATGTTTCCTACCACAGCTTTGGCAGTTTGTTTTTCATCTTTAATCAATCCCTGAAGCTTTCTTTGTTTAATAATTTTTTCTACTTCATCTTTTGAGCCTTGAATAACTTCATAGAGATAATTGAAAGCATTTTGATATATCTCCACATCTTGAATTGCTAAAATAGCGTCTATTTTCGAGATCACCGGTTGCATATAATAAGCATTCTTAATTGTCTCGATTAATTCATTTTCCTGAGCATTAAAGCTATAGATATCAATCATAAATCTTTAGGACTAAAAAACTAGGGTAAGTTCTAATTGTTTGATAATTGTATTTTTGCGAGATGAATCAAGCAAATTTTTCTGATCTAAAATAGGATTATTAAGACTTAGCAATATCTCCCTTCCTATTGCCTCTACTACAGGAGGTACAACCGCATTACCAAACTGTTTATAAGCTTGATTATCAGATACAGGAATAATGAATTTTTCAGGAAATCCCATCAATCTTGCACATTCTCTTGGTGTTAGACGACGGGGATTTTTTCCCTGTTGAGGGATCAAAATTTCGGAACCATCTTTATAATATCTAGCACTCAAAGTTCTGGCAATACCCTCTAAATTAACCAATCCATAACCGAAACCATTCCCTTTTTCTTTATGTTTATCAGCATACTTCTGTAAGTAATCCCAGAGATGATCTGTTAAAGTATATTTACTATTAACTTCCCCTTCAAGAATATCTTTAATTTTAGGATGAATATCTGGTATTTCTGGAAAAATAAATCGGCTAGGTTTCTCAAACCCAACAATAAAAATTCTTTTTCTGTTCTGGGGAACAAGAGAACGAGCATCTATGACCTGATAATAAATATGATAATTTAAATCCTCTGATAGGGTATTTTTAATCACTTCAAATGTTTTACCCTTGTCATGACTCTGTAAATTTTTGACATTTTCTAAAATGAATGCTTTCGGTCTTTTTTCTCGAATAATTCTGACAACCTCGAAAAAAAGTGTTCCTTGAGTGGGATGATCAAATCCGTGGCGAGTACCTAACGCATTGTGTTTAGTTACTCCAGCTATGCTAAAAGGCTGACAGGGAAACCCAGCCGTCAATATATCATGATCTGGTATTGTTAAAGCGGGAATTAAAGTAATATCCCCTTCGGGACTATCGTTAAAATTAGCTTCGTAGGTTTTTCGAGAAAATTTATTCCACTCCGAGGAAAAAACACACTGACAACCCAGATTTTCAAAAGCTATTCTAAAGCCTCCAATACCGGCAAATAAATCGATAAATTTGACCATTTTACCTTAATATTTTCCTAGGGATGATATTCCCTGATTATAACCAACAAGATAGCTAAAGTACAAGTGAATTAACCACCTTAATCCTGTTTTAATTGTTAAGATAGATACGACTGATTTTCCTAGCAGCCCAAAATAATTCAGTCGCACCTTTTTGACATTCAAATCAAATCGGGAAAAACTTCGCGCACTGCTGGATGAATTAACCGATGATTGGCGACATTTAACCCCTTAGCGAGGGAAACATCTTGATCCAAAGCTTTTATGCCATGGTCGGCTAATTTAATAACGTAGGGTAGGGTACTATTATTTAAAGCTTGGGTTGCCGTCCAGGGTACTGCCCCAGGCATATTAGGCACCCCATAATGTACTACTCCCGACTCCAGGTAAGTCGGTTGACTGTGGGAAGTGGCCCGCAGAGTTTCCACGCAGCCGCCTTGATCCACTGCCACATCGACAATTACAGAACCAGGGTTCATTTTGGCGACTAAAGAGCGAGAAACTAGAGTCGGCGCTCGTTTTCCTAAGACTAGCACTGCCCCAATCAATAAATCGGCCTTAGGAACCACATTTTCTAATTGTGCCGGGCTACTATAAAGCAATTCTACCCGGGAACCGAATAAAGTTTCTAAATAGGCCAAGCGCTCGACGTTAATATCTAAAATAGTTACTTTTGCCCCCATACCGATGGCAATTCTGGCCGCTTCCGTACCCACCACACCACCGCCAAGGATAACCACTTGTCCAGGACTCACCCCGGGGAAACCCCCCAGTAAAACTCCCCTACCTCCCTGTTGTTTTTCCAGATAGCGGGCCCCAAATTGTACCGAAAGACGACCGGCAATAACACTCATGGGAGTTAAGAGAGGCAAGCGACCATCAGCAAGCTCGACCGTTTCATAAGCGATCGCAGTTGTTCCCGACTCGATTAATGCTTCCGTTAAATGGCGCTCGGCAGCTAGGTGTAAATAGGTGAATAGGAGAGCTTCCTTGTTTAAAAAGCCGTATTCTGTCTTAAGCGGCTCTTTTACCTTGACAACTAGCGGTTTATCCCAAACTTGGGCCGCTTTTTCCACAATTTTGGCCCCAGCTTTTTGGTAATCTTCATCGCTGAATCCAGCACCCAATCCGGCGGCCGTTTCCACAAATACCCTATGACCGCGATCATTGAGTACACGCACACTACTGGGACTTAAACCGACGCGAAACTCTTGATCTTTAATCTCTTTGGGAACACCTATTTCCATGGTTTGCTTCTGGGGGACTATTTCTAACTACTTTAGCCTGTTAGTCCTAGTCTGCGAGTTATCAGGCATACTATTTGGAAATTTTAGCGACTTTTTTGGTATTCTTCGAGCAAATCGATTAAATCTATCTGACATTTGCTGGGTAACAAATCCGCTAGAGAAACTTGCAGATGACCACCTCCGAGGGTGACTTTTATCTCCCGCAGGATAGACATGACTGCATTCTCGCTTAAGCTGTCGTTTTCGAGCAAAGGGAAGACTTTTTCGGCAACGACGCTGTGTAAATGTGCTTCCCGGAGATAGAGATGCCATTTAGCCACGTCAATGTAGATATTGTCGCCGATTTGGGCCGCCAGATTTTCGATGTCCTGAGTTGTGTTAGCCATGGGATGTTAGCGAGTAGTTAGCGATCGCCGCTATATAAATCAAATGTCCCACCAATAGAATAGCCCAAATTCCCGTGAACAGATTTAACCAAGTCCAATCGGAAAATTTAATGATATGAAAAAACCACAACCCTGAATTAATCGCTAAAAAAGCCGCCACATGAACGGCGAAATTCATGCGATCATCTAAACGTCGGAAAGCGGGATCGTTTTTGCGATCGGGTTGACGGGGCCAACGAGGAGGCATAAGCAGTGATCAGTGATCAGTTATCAATTATCAGTGTACCGGTTTTTTTAGCTAAGTTAAGCTCAATCTCTGCCCATCCCTTTACTGTTGCCAAAGTGCCTATCCTAACCAAGAAGTTAATTTTGTCCTATCACTTATCTACTGGTGGCGATTTCCACTTCGGGTAAGATTTCTAAAGATAAACGGGTTTTGACAGTACCAGAAAGACGTTTAAGCAGTTGTGGGCGTAAATCGCGCAGAATATAGATTAATTCGTCTCCGGTGCGCCATTCTTCCCTTTCTGTTACTACCTGTAGGGAATTATCGCGACGCAATAGTAGGGGCAGCAGTTCGCCATTTTCAATTAATTTAGTTAATCTGGTCTGTTGTTCGCTCAAATCATTGCCTTTAAAGATAGTTTTACCCAATTTAATCTGATTATCGTCTAAATACTGATTCCATTCCTTGACCGAAAAACTAGGGAGAAAAACCTGATTAACCTTATTTTTATCTGGGTTAGGGGTTCCCGCAAAGGCAGCCAACACCCGGGGAGGATGAAATTCCTCGCTGGCTCTTTGGGCTAAAACCAGATTAACCTCGCTATTATTAGTCAAAACCAGAAAAGTCCCCATGGATTCGATGCCTGCTTCTTGCAGTATTTTTGTATCAAGTCCGCTACTCTGCAGCACCGTCAAACCGTCTTCTTCTGCTTGCTGACAGGCCCTGGCATCCGTATCGATTAAAACCACGTTTTCCCCTTGTTCTTGGAATAAACAACCGATTAAGCGACCTAGGCGATTACAACCGACGATTACTGCTCCTGTTGCCGCAGAAGAAGTGATTTTTAGCCCTTTTGCCACCCACCGCGCCGTTAATCCCTGAATAAAAACGGTCATTAAAATTGTTAAAAAGACTAAAGCTTTGATCGCTTCACCGCCATTAATACCGGCACGGGTGAGTAAAATGGCAAATAAAGAAGCTACGGAGGCAGAAACGATTCCTCTAGGGGCAACCCAAGCGATAAATAGCTTATGTCGCCAATTTAGGTCACTTTTTAGGGTACACAGAGCCACACTCAGGGGACGTACCACCAGCATCAAGACTAGCACCGTCAGGACGCTGCCCCAACCCAAAGCGATGACACTGGCGATCGAAAGATCCGCCGCTAGTAAAATAAACAGTACCGACACGCAAAGAGTCGTTAATTGACCCTTAAAACGCCTTAATAACCGCTCATCGGGAACTGCCGCCGCTTTTAGCACAATTCCCGCCATTACTACCGCCATTAACCCCGATTCACTGCGACTAAATTGCGATAAACCAAATAACCCCCAGACTCCCGCTAAAACCACGAGATTCTTTAGCTCAAAAGTCAGAAAATTGCAAGTTTTTATAATAAAACTTAACAATCCGCCTCCAGCAATGCCGATCGCCGCCCCGATGCCTAAACGCAGGGTTAAACCGGTGATGATTTCCATGGGGCGGGCATGACTATCAATAATCGTATTTAGCACCACTACGGCTAAAATTGCGCCCACAGGGTCGATTAATACCCCTTCCCCTTCCAAAAGCGTCGCCACCCGTCGATCTACGGCTACTTGCTTCAGCAAAGGCCCGATCACTGTCGGACCGGTTACCACCACTAAAGAAGCGTAAAGAAAAGCGATCGGCCAAGGAAATTCCCCCAACCAGTGGGCCGCCATACCGCCACCGATGAGAGTGATGGAAGTACCGAGGGTGACAAGATTGCGTAAACTGCCAGAAACTCGCCCTAATTCCCGTCCGCTTAGGCTTAAACCGCCTTCAAATAGGATAATCGCCACAGAGAGAGCAACAAGGACTTCTAAGCCAATTCCCAGACTTTGGGGGTGTAAAATTTCCCAACCATCGGACCCTAAAGCAATCCCAAAAATGAGCAGGAAGACAATACTGGGAACTTTCAGGTATTCGGCAATGACTTGGGCTGTAATCCCCGCCACCACAGTGATGACAATTTGCAGGGTAAGGGCGAAAGATGGATCCATGTTTAGCGATCGGTTATCGGCTATCGAGGCGGGGTTATGGTTGGGGTTTAATGATTCTAATTATAGTTTTGATTCCCGCTTCGGCCCGGTCGGGAGGAAATAAGCATAACAAGCTCCAGAAAACGGGTTTCTTTGAGAAACCCGTTTTCTATGGCAATTAAGCTTTATCACTGCCTTGCTTTGGCTTTAACTGGCGTTTAACCAAGGCACCCAGGCCTAATAAGCCTAACCCTAAAACCGTACTGGGTTCAGGGGTGGAAGCAGCAGCAGACTGTCCAAAGGTGAGATTGTCAATAATGGGACTCCAAAACAAACTTTGTTGGGTTAGTTCAATTTTACCAATACCTGCTATATCTTGGTATCCGAAAAAGACAGGAACACCAGTACCCGCAAGACCAATGGGGGAAATAGTATCTAAGACCGTCGAATCATCAGTACCAAAAATAGTGACAGTCGCTGTATCACCAAATCCCGTGAAAGCACGCAAGTCAAGGCCAAAGGCATTAACTGGTACGCTAAAGTCAATGTTCATCGGTTTGCCAGCAACTAGCTCTTTAGAAGGAGAACCAACATAATTTGCTCCATTCCACTGAAGGTTAGAAGAGCCGCCAACAAACGTGACACCGTTAACCACTAACCCTGGACCTTGACCATTAACCACAGTAGAGGAATCTAATGTTGCTGTTCCCGATAGTCGAGCATCACCATCAGGCACATTGTAGTTTTCAAAGTTTTCAGTGACTCCTGACCCTCCTAGAATAGTATTTAACTGAGTGCGGTCGCTGATGATAGTTCCAGCAGAAACCCGATGGATACCAAAAGTCATGGTAGCTGCGAAAACTGCGCTAGTAGCTAAGGAAATTTGTTTCAGTGAAGTTGTGGTATTCATTGACAATTTTGGAGAAATTTTACCAAAAAGCATATCACCCCCCCGATTTTGTCAAGTATCGCTGTTTTTCTCGATTTTATACGGTTTTATCTATGTTTTTCATCTCCAGAAAACGGGTTTCTCAAAGAAACCCGTTTTCTATGGCAATTAAGCTTTATCACTGCCTTGCTTTGGCTTTAACTGGCGTTTAACCAATGCACCCAAGCCTAACAGTCCCAACGCCAAAACGGTACTAGGTTCGGGAACTTTCTGTCCTGTTACGGTTAAGGGAAAAGAAACCCCTTGAGCCGGATTACCACTGCTGATGGTAATCCAAACATTTGGGGCAGCCGAGTTGTTAAACTGCCGTGCATTTCCATTTACAGTTACGGGATTTCCTCCTGAAGTTGTCATTAGAAAAGGAGTAAAAGCAGTTGTACCGCCTGTGGGTGACAGCCCCGTTAGTTGGTAGTCTGCCCAGTAAGTGCCTGGCGCAAGAGTAAGACCAGAACCACTGAAATTGGCGGCAATGTTCATCACTGGGCGTTGGGCATTGTTTAACACGCCATTGGCAGTGCGGTAAACGCCAGTCCAGTTAGTAGATAGTAGATTTGTGGACGAACCCAGGATATTACTTCCAGCAAGACCGGGGGCATTGTCCCAAATATTAACTGAGATGCCAGTAAAAGGTGAAGCAGGGGGAAACCCATAAGTTGATGTCATGTAACCCATCACCGATACCTTATCGATCGCCCACAGTCCTGCATCAGAAATGGTAAAGCTTTGTGCCAAGCGCGTTACAGTCGCCCCCCCTGAAGTCACAGTAGCAGAGGCTTGACTGACATCTGATCCGTTGAATCCTGCACCTGGGTTGGTGACGATATTTGTCTGGCTAAATAGAGTAGTTGCCTGTGCGGGCAAGCTAACTACCGTTCCGACGGTGACAGCAGTTGCCATCCCGATTGTTGTACCGAGAAAATCTGAGACAGGCTTTAAGGAACAGGAGCGGCTTAAGAATGAGCTTTTTTGAGTAGCCATCGGTTTATTCGGGTAAATTATGTGAAAAAGCTTATCACCCCCCCCGATTTTGTCAATTATCGCTGTTTTAATCGATTATATAGTGTTTTATCTCTGTTTTTCGTCAAATCTTCTGGGTTGAGGGGGAGTGAGGAGCGATCGCCCCCTATTCCAGAAACAGGGTTTCTTCAAGAAACCCGTTTTCTAAGCTGTTTTGTATTTATGAAATAAGCTAAAATCGAATCAACTCGTTGCCCTCGCCTTATGTTTTCTATCCAAACTACCTACACTCAAGCTCAAGAAAATTTAGCGAGCCTTCTGGATCGACTGGAAAGCGAGAATAGTATGGCGATTATTACTCGCCCCGGTCATAAAGATATGGCACTATTAAGCGCAGAGGAATTAACTGCCCTATTAGAAACTGTTTATCTTTTGCGATCGCCTGCGAATGCTCGAAAGTTATTGGCAGCACTTGAACGTTCAATGGAGAGGGACGTTAAAACAATACCGGGACAGACAGTTACAGAACTTTGTCAGGAGTTAGGAATTGAACGCCAAGAGTCGGGCAATTGTCTTTGACAGCCAATTTCGAGAAGATTTAAGATGGTGGTATAAAACAGATAAAAAAATCGCCTTTCGCCTACTCGATCTTGTAGAATCTGTCACTGCCGATCCCTTTACTGGAATAGGCAAACCAGAACCCATAAAGTATCTTGAAGCTAATACCTGGTCACGCCGAATTACCACAGAACACCGTCTAGTCTATCGAGTCAAAGATGACCGCATCGAGTTTTTAGCAGCGCGATATCACTATACTTAAACAGATGATGAAGGAAACAATTACGATTACCCTAACCCCTGAACTGAAGACAATTTTAGATGATTTTGTGCAAGCAGCAGGAATTTCTCCTAACGAGTTAGTGTGCCAAGCGATTGCCGATTATTTATTCATTCATAAATCTCGGTCTCTAGGTTCTTCATTAATGAAAAAATCCCCTGAGAGGTACTTTCAAATTAGAACTCTTGCAAATTAATTATATGTTATAATGATGGGTTAACTAATTTTCCCCAAAAAATTAGTTAATCAGTACATTTGTCCTGAATGAAAACTTGAAGTTTAACTTTTAACTCAAAACTCTTTAGAGCTGCTTTAATT
>NZ_JAPZSZ010000151.1:0-1059 GCF_027532095.1 Microcystis sp. LE19-195.1E | reverse complement strand
TATTGGGGGAATGATAATATCACTGGCACCACTGGTAATGATGTCATTATTGGTGGCGGTGGTGAGGACAAACTTAACGGTGGTAACGGTTCCGACCAATACGTTTATACCGGCTATCAAAGTAATGAGTGGAATACCTTTGAAGGTTATGACACCATTACAGATACAGGAACAACTGGGACAGATACCATCGTCGCCAAAGGTACGGGTAATGTGGATATTGGTCTCAAGAGTTTTGATGTCAATAGTGGCATTGAAACCATCGACGGGACAGGAGTAACAGGAAAAGTCACCATCGTCGGTGATTGGAGTGCCAATACCCTCGACTTTTCTAATACCAACTTTGTCGGTGACAATATCCAAATAAATGGGTATTGGGGGAATGATAATATCACTGGCACCACTGGTAATGATGTCATTATTGGTGGCGGTGGTGAGGACATTCTTATCGGAGGATTAGGGTCAGATCAACTAACAGGAGGTGAAGGTCGGGACCGTTTTATTTTCAACACCGTTGATGAAATCGGTCAAGGTGCAAACCAAGACAATATCCTCGATTTCAATACTGATCTTGATACTATTGACATCTCTGCCATCGATGCTAACTCCCTCAACGCTGGTGATCAGAGTTTCACGTTTATTGGTGCCTCGGATTTTTCAGGTCAAGCGGGACAACTGCGCTTTTACGGTGGTCTCCTTTGCGGGGATACCAACGGCGATGCAGTCAGCGACTTTCAATTGGCGATCGCTGGAGTGTATAGTTTACCTGTCACCAATATAGTGCTGTGACATCCTCTGGTTTGAGGCAATAAGCTCTTAGTGCATTTAACTGAGTGTCAGCAGAAGTCCCATCGCTAAAAGCGAGGGACTTCTGCTGATACCACATTAAATTGTATTCAGAGCAGATAAAGCATCAAGGTTGACATCCTCGCCGCCCTAAAAGTGCGGCGATTCCTAAACCTCACGATTTAAGTTTCTGCTTCCACCACCGTCGCATACCACAGTTAAAAAACCATGTACTGTCTTACACAGAGTCCACAGACTTTCGCCCCATTTCAG
>NZ_JAPZSZ010000236.1:0-2030 GCF_027532095.1 Microcystis sp. LE19-195.1E | reverse complement strand
CTTTCTTGTCTTTCGTACCATGCTTGTGTTCTGAGATGGAGTGCCTTATTGTAAACCAATCTTACACAGCCCAAAGTGCGCCGCAATAGCGACTCTTGTTCGGGTGTTGGGTAAAATCGAAACGAATAGGCTTTTTCCATATCTCGCATTCTAGCATATATCGTGTAAATGCGCTAATATTTAACAGTAAAGCCGTCGTAGAACGACGGGGTTTCAGACCCAAAATTTTCGATGAAACTAGAAACCACGGCGATTAAACGGATTCTCGATGCTAACCTTGACCGCGCCAGAGAAGGACTGCGAATTATCGAAGAATGGTGTCGTTTTGGCTTAGATAATCCCGATTTAGCCCAAGAATGTAAAGAAATGCGCCATCAATTAGCTAGTTGGCACTCGATCGATCTTAAACGACATCGGGACACGGCCGGCGATATCGGCAGGGATTTAAGCCATCCGAGGGAAGAAATCCGGGAGACTGTCGAGGGACTGCTGCAGGCCAATCTCGCTCGCGTACAGGAGGCTTTTAGGGTTTTAGAAGAATACGGTAAACTCTATGATCTGGAGCTAGGGATAGCCTGTAAACAGCTGCGCTATCGGGTTTATCAGCTAGAGAGTAAACTATTAATCTCGCCACCTCTGGAAAAACTGAAAGCATCTCCCCTCTATTTAGTCACTTCTCCCGCCGAAAATCTGCTAGAAATCGTCGAATTAGCCCTAAAAGGGGGGTTAAAATTGGTGCAGTACCGCCATAAAACCGCCGCTGATACCATTCGTTTAGAAGAAGCCGCTAAACTGTGTGAGTTATGCCACCGTTACGATGCTTTATTTATTATGAACGATCGCGTCGATATTGCTCAGGCCATTCATGCCGATGGTGTTCATCTCGGTCAACAGGATGTACCGATTTCCCTAGCGCGGCAATTTCTCGGTCCTGGGGCAATTATCGGCAGGTCCACCACTAATCCCCAAGAGATGGCCAAAGCAATCCAAGAAAAGGCCGATTATGTGGGAGTCGGGCCGGTTTATGCCACCCCCACCAAAGCAGGAAAAACCCCGGCAGGATTGGAATATGTCCGTTATGCGCGGGAAAATTGCCCTTTACCCTGGTTTGCGATCGGTGGTATTGATAGTAGTAACATTAAAGAGGTTTTAGAGGCAGGAGCGCAACAGGTAGCTGTAGTCCGGGCCATCATGGAAGCGCAGCACCCCGAGGTCATCACCCAACAATTATTAACCCAATTAAAGTAGGGAAGTGGGAAGTGGGAAGTGGGAAGTGGGGTGTAGGGTGTAGGGTGTAGGGTGTAGGGTGTAGGGTGTAGGGTGTAGGGTGTAGGGTGTAGGGTGTAGGGTGTAGGGTGTAGGGTGTGGGGTGTGGGGTGTGGGGTGTGGGGTGTAGGGTGTGGAAAAATGGGGAAATGGGGGAGTGGGGAGATAGGGGAATTTCAACTAATACCCTAAAACCCTAAAACCCCAACTCTCAACTCCTGTCTCCTGTCTCCTCCGATTAACTTGATTCGTTTATATCCAAATCCATGTCAGAAATAACCTTGCAAATTAACGGCAAAACTCAAACCTGTTTACCCGCAACTAAACTAGGGCAAATGTTAGAAAATTTGGGCATGAATCCTCGGTTAGTTGCGGTGGAATATAACGGGGAAATCCTCCATCGTCAGTATTGGGAAAACACGGAAATCAAGGAGGGGGATAAATTAGAAATTGTTACTATTGTCGGGGGGGGTTGACACTCCCATCGCGCTTAAGCGAGGGATTCTTGGTTCACTGAGTTTCCTTAATCTGGCAGGACGTATCCAACATTCGCCAGAGGGAATCTCTCCCCAAGCGTATTAGTTTCGGTGTGTCCCACCGTACTTAGTCCCTTTTTGAGAATGTTGATAGCGGCGTTAATATCTCTATCTTCTACATAGCCACAGTCAGGACAAATATGGGTTCTTGTAGATAGAGATTTAGGGACTTTTTGACCACAATTAGAACAATTTTGACTCGTGTTATGGGGGGCTACTGCTACCGTA
>NZ_JAPZSZ010000087.1:0-1578 GCF_027532095.1 Microcystis sp. LE19-195.1E | reverse complement strand
CCGTACCGTTAATCCCTCGACTTTCTCATCTAATACTTTAATATCGCCTTTTAACTCTGCTTTGAGTTCGGCCTGTCCGATTTCTAATTTGGTTAGCCGGTCTTCTACCTTGTCAAATCTCTCATCTACCTTGTCAAATCTGTCATTCATCCGTTTTTCAAGGGAGTCGATTTTCTCATCCATCCGTTTTTCCAGGGAGTCGATTTTACTCTCAATCCTAGTTAGGACAGCTTCTAGGGAATAGGTGACAGTTTCGTTAGACATTTTGCTATACTCCTATAGATTTTTGAGTTTTTGATAGCCATTTATTATAATCCTAAGGGCTGTAACCGTTTCTAGGAGACACTTTTAGGGATTGGGGAAAAAACCGAAAAGTTTAGCAGCACCTCCCAGGACAGCAACCACCAAAGCTATCAGAATCCCCCGGTTGGTGAACTCCTGATAACCAACCCGTACCGTTAATCCCTCGATTTTCTCGTCTAATACTTTAATATCGCCTTTTAACTCTCCCTTAAGTTCGGCCTGTCCGATTTCTACTTTGGTTAGCCGGTCTTCTACCTTATCAAATCTCTCATCCATCCGTGTTTCAAGGGAGTCGATTTTCTGATTGACATCTTTTTGCAAGGTATCGATTTTCTGATTGACATCTTTTTGCAGGGTATCGATTTTCTGGTTGACTTCTTTGATGCTGTCTTTAATTTCCTTAAGGACCGATTCTAGGGAATAGGTGACGGTTTCGTTAGACATTTGCTATACTCCTATGGGGTTTTCGGGTTTTTGATAGCCATTTATTATAATCCTAAGGCAAGTAATCGTTTCTAGGGGCCAGTTCTAGGGATTGGGGAAAAAACCAAAAAGTTTAGCAGCACCTCCCAAGACAGCAACCACCAAAGCTATCAGAATCCCCCGGTTGGTAAATTCCTGATAAGCAACCCGTACCGTTAATCCCTCGATTTTCTCATCTAATACTTTAATATCGCCTTTTAACTCTCCCTTGAGTTCGGCCTGTCCGATTTCTACTTTGGTGAGCCGGTCATCTACCTTGTCAAATCTCTCATCTACCTTGTCAAATCTCTCATCCATCCGTTTTTCAAGGGAGTCGATTTTTTGATTGACATCTTTTTGCAAGGTATCGATTTTCTGATTGACATCTTTTTGCAAGGTATCGATTTTCTGATTGACTTCTTTGATGCTGTCTTTAATTTCCTTAAAGACCGATTCTAGGGAATAGGTGACAGTTTCGTTAGACATTTTGCTATACTCCTATAGATTTTTGAGTTTTTGATAGCCATTTATTATGATCATAAGGCCTCTAGCCTTGCCTAGGAGCCACTTTTAGGGATTAGGGAAAAAACCAAAAAGTTTAGCAGCACCTCCCAAGACAGCAACCACCAAAGCTATTAGAATCCCCCGGTTGGTGAACTCCTGATAAGCAACCCGTACCGTTAATCCCTCGACTTTCTCATCTAATACTTTAATATCGCCTTTTAACTCTGCTTTGAGTTCGGCCTGTCCGATTTCTAATTTGGTTAGCCGGTCTTCTACCTTGTCAAATCTCTCATCTACCTTGTCAAATCT
>NZ_JAPZSZ010000075.1:0-2647 GCF_027532095.1 Microcystis sp. LE19-195.1E | reverse complement strand
GAGGGGGTCAATTACCTAATTTTCAGGGAAAAAGTCCCTGAATTTCCCCCTGATCACTCCCATATCTGGTACTTTTTGAGGGGAAAAAAGTCCAAAAGTCTTATCCAACAAGGTTTTTAGATTTATTCAGCAAGCCCTAATTGTGTCTAGCTACTCAAAAAAAAGGGTTTTATTTGGTTTCTGGGGCAGGATTTTGGAGATTTTCTATTTGTTCTCTTTGCTTGCGTTTAAACTCCTCGGCCGCTTCGTTGATATTATTGAGGGTGTCTTCCTGAAATTCCGCTCCGTCCCGGCTACGACGAAAATTACTATTATGAATCAAGTCTAAAGGATTAAAACCACCGAGATCATCCCTGCCATCGGAACTACGTTCATTTTTTTGATAATCTGGCTGACTGGGGTTCAAGCTTTGAGCTAACACTTGCGGATTAAAATCAGCCCCGACCAATAAAATAGTAGCTAGGAATAAAGACGATTTGATTAACATTTTTTGAGTATTCATAATCTGACTAACTCCTCAGAAAATTAAGTGGGTAGGTGTTAAAAGTTGTCAGCCCCCCCCTTATCAAGGGGGGCAGGGGGAATCAGAGGCAAAATCTATCTTCAATTTAATTATAACTACTTACTTGTCTAGTTTTTGGTGGTGAGAAAGTTGCAGGCTTTTCAGTGAAAGTAAACTGATAACTGATAACTGATAACTGATAACTGATTTAAGCAAAACGACGACGAAGTAAGGGCTGAATTGCCAAAAGGATTAGCAGATCGAAAGCTAAGAGCAGGCCTAAAACTGTCAAGAAATTGAGGTCAAGCCAAGGGGTTTGTAAGACTATGCTATCAAAAGACCAGTGCTGATTGAAATAAATATAACGGATCGGTTCGATCGCATAGGTGAGAGGGTTGAGACTAGCGATTACTTGTAACCAATCTGCCATAAAGTTTAAGGGAGCGAGGGCGGTACTGGCAAATAAAAGCGGTAAATTGGTGACGAAAATGACGGCGATTAATTCGATATGTCCGGGGAGAGCAAAGGTTAAACTGAGACTTAAGGCAGTCATACCCAAAACTATTAGGAAAACAATCAAAGCGATTGCACCTAATCCAGCTAAACTGGGCAATCCTGCCCCTAAAAAGGCACTAGCGGCCACGATCGAGGCGGTTTGGATGAAACTGAGGGCGATAATATAGATGGTAGAAGCGGCCACAATCGAGTAACGAGTGGTTAAAGGTGCTACCAAGAGACGGTTAAGAAAGCCAAATTCTCGATCGAACATTACCGGTAAACCGGCATTTAAGGCCCCAGAAAAAGCGGTAAAGACAATCACCCCGGGGGCGAGAAATTTAGCATAACTGAGATCGTTGCCGAATAGACCCTGGGGAGCCTTATAAAACAATGCCCCAAATAAAATCAGCCACATAAATGGCTGAATTACCCCCGCGATTAGGGTTGAAGGACGACGTTGTAATTGGATGAACAGACGTTTAGTCATGGCCAGAGTTTCTTGCAGAAATTCCCCTAGCACATTTCCCCCATCGTCCACCGTTGCTGCTCTAGTGGGATTGGGGGCTAAACTAGCTTTTAAGGAAGAAGGTGTGATGGTTTGGCTCATGAAATATTTACCTCTAATGCAGTCTTAACGAGTAATTTAGATAGTCAACAGCTTATAAGTGATCAGATGGCTCTCTTGGGGTTCTGGTGATCGGCAAATCCTCTCGAAAAAAAGGCTTACACTCTACCACTTCTCCAATATACAAGGGGCGTAAGCCATGGAGGAGAGGAATGTAAAGATTTATTCAATTGTAGCTTTTGATACAATGCGGGGGGGTAAGTGTGTATGCTCTCGGATGTTATGTTCGCTTGTCATTGTTTTGAGTTGCCCTATCACTTTACCAAATTACGAGTTAAAAGTTGATAGAGTAGCCTAGTCTCGTAAAAAAGCAAGCGGCATAGCCCATCCTTGCCCAATGCCTTAAAACTGGGTAACTCTTTCTTTTTTTCGATTGTTTGACCATTTTCGTGGTCGTAATGGATATGAATCCGGGGATTGAGCCAAGAATGTTTAAGCTTGCTAATAATTTCAGTTTTAGCGGGTTTATTCGGGCAAATAGTCACCAGTGCGTGAGCATACAAGTGAGAGCGCATTAAGTTCAGACCCCTTCCAATACTTTTTAATCTTGTCTTGTTTGGCTGAAGTATCACCAGATATCTGATAGGAATATCCTAAACCTAGATAAGCTTGAAACTTTCTCAAGCTGATATCATGATCCCCTCTAAAGTAGGGCTTACCGTTGAATAAAAATCTTTCGATAGGGTAGCAGTGCAAAAGCAGCAAGCTTTTAGTCACAGTACCAAAAAGAAATTGATTAAATACTTGACAATAGGGATTAAATTGTTCCAATTCTAGAATTTCGCTTAGTTCCCCTTCTTTAACTGATATTCTAGTTTCATACATGATAATGTCGTTAGCTAATAGTTGGCTATATTCACTGATTCCAGTTCCGGACGTGGCTTTAATGCGCGAATTCTTCTTTAGTCCGGCAATATGTCCTAATGTTGGATTGTACCCATTAACCCCGATATACTCAAAGTCTCTTTGTGCAATCTCCGGAAATTCACAACATAAGCGCTGTCTAAGTTGATTGATTAAGG
>NZ_JAPZSZ010000180.1:0-1765 GCF_027532095.1 Microcystis sp. LE19-195.1E | reverse complement strand
TCTTTCCGAAAGTCCTTGACTTGTTTTAGTTTTTCTATTAAGCTCAACATATCTTTTAAAAGTTGCCGGTCACTCCTCATTTTACAAAGACAGTGATCGCTTTTACTTTTGATATTCTGATGGGAGAATGAAACAGCCCTACGACATCGGGGGGGCTTTAGGGGCTTTAGAGGCTTTAGAAATAGAAAAATTACAACCGGGAGATTATGTCATCGGACACGATCTGCAACCTCATCGGATTCTTCGTACTATCAGCAAAACCCATCAAGGGAAAATGATCGGGATTCGTCACCACCTTTGTCAGCAAATCCTCTGGGTAACGGGAGATCATCGAGTCTTATGTCAAAAACGGACAACCGGTTATGGAGGCGATCGCAATTGGGAACATATTCCTAAAAATAATTTTGCTTTAGCTAGAGAAATGAGAAAAGAAGCGACTCCAGCCGAAGCTAAATTATGGCAAGAAATCAAAGGAAATCAATTAGGAGTTAAATTCCGCCGTCAACATCCTATTGGACGTTATATTACCGACTTTTATGCAAGAGAAAAGGGTTGTATTGTTGAAGTAGATGGAGATAGCCATTATAGGCCAGATGCGACAGTTTATGACCAAGAAAGAGATACTTATTTAAACTCTTTGGGATTAAATATTTTGCGATTCAATGATCAAGAAATTTATCATAATTTGACGGGAGTATTAGAGACAATTAAAGCCACATTGTCTGCGGTTGAACCTTCAGAAGATCATGACAAAGAATGGCGACGGGCTGATACTTTAAAAATCGGTGATATTGTTTATTTTGGCAGGGAACAAATACCCTGTGAAATTAAAGATTTAGAATCGGAAATAACGACGGAAACATTCTATGATTTAGAGATTGAAACTGTCCACTCTTTTATTACTGAAGTTTGTACCGTTCATAATTGTGGAAGTGGGACAACCGCCTACGTTGCCGAACAATGGGGGAGAAGATGGATAACCTGTGATGTCAGTAGAGTACCCTTAGCCTTAGCCAGACAGAGACTATTAACCGCCACTTTTCCTTGGTATCAACTGAAAGATAATAACTCACCGGCGGGGGGTTTTATCTACAAGAGAAAACAGAACAGTAAAGGGGAAGAAATTGGGGGAATAGTCCCACACATCACCCTGAAAAGTATCGCCAACAATGAACCCCCCGAATCGGAAATCTTAGTTGACCGTCCCGAAGTAGATAACAGTATTGTGCGGGTGTGTAGTCCCTTCACCATCGAGGGAACCATACCGCCTCCGGTGGAGATGGAAGACGAACCGGAAAGCGCAGCGGTGGTAATCGACAATAGCGGTTCTTATGAAGAACGGATGTTGGAAATTCTGCGGAAATCTCCCGTGTTGCGTCTGTCTGGGAACCGCACCATCACCCTGAACAACGTGCGACAGCCGACAAGAACCCAGAATCTATCGGCCGAAGCAATGGTCAAAGCTAGTGATTTAGAAGGTGCTACCTTGGGGGAGGTGGTAGATGAGGCCCTAGAAGCAAACCTGAACCAGCTTCCCCTCTCCCAGAAACCGGTGGCGTTTCTATTCTGACCGGAGAACGGAGCGATCGCAGAACAGCCCGTTTACAGAGCGGCTGGGGAGGCCTATCATCGGAAATTTTGGGTCTGAAACCCCGCCGTTCTAGGTTGGCTTTACGTTAGAATTAAAAGGCCAGTCTCGAAAACCAAGTGGACGGCGCAGCACCTTGAAAACTCGGCTTAGGGGGTTCCGACCAGAAAAGCTTGG
>NZ_JAPZSZ010000006.1:0-15948 GCF_027532095.1 Microcystis sp. LE19-195.1E | reverse complement strand
GAAATTATCCGAAAATTACGCCCATATTTATCAGATTTTGCCGATAGCATATCTCGGAAAGAACGCCATCCTAAGTCTGATATGGCACGGGATAACTTACGATTTTTAACCATTCCCGATGTGTTTAAATCCTCTAAAATTATCGTTTGATTTTCACGAACAACTCTAGTGGATAATTTATGCAAGAAATCAGTACGAGTGTCTTTAATCTTTGCGTGGATTTTAGCTACTCGTTTTCTGGCTTTTTCCCGTCGCTTACTTCCTTTCTGTTTTCTAGAAAGGTTTTTCTGTGCTTTTCTTAGTCGTTTTAATCGTTTTTTTAACGGTTTCGGTGCGTCTATCTTTTCCCCTGTTGAGAGGGTAGCAAAGGTAGCAATCCCTAGATCAATTCCCACTGACTCCCCATTATTAGGAAGTGTTTCGGGATGAATCTCGACAACAAAGCTGAGAAAATAGCGATCTGCTGCATCTTTAATCACGGTGACCCTAGAAGGTTTAGAAGGTAATGGGCGACTCCAAACGATTCTTAAATCACCGATTTTTGCTAAAGTAACGTGATATTGATTGATGGTAAAACCATTGTCAGTAAATCTTGCCGATTGTTTAGATTTACGTTTTTTAAACTTGGGAGGTTTGACTTTCTTTCCTTTTCTCTCACCCTTGCAAGATGCAAAGAAGTTAGAATAGGCTGTCTCTAAGTCTCTCAAAGACTGTTGTAAAGGAATAGAAGAAACCTCGGTCAGCCAGACTTTTTCTGTCGTCTTTTTAATTTGAGTTAGTCTTTTAGATAACTCTGTATATTTTGGCTTTTTCTCCCCTTGTCGATAAAGTTCTTGACAGTAAGCTAAGGTATCGTTCCAGACAACGCGCACACACCCGAACAATTGAGACAAAAGCCTCTTTTGTTGGTCTGTTGGGTAAATACGGTATTGATACCTCGCTTTCATTGGGTTAAGATATTTGTTTCTGTATTTATTTTAACTAGGTCTGTTAATAATGTCAAGTCAGTTGCGAAAAGAAAGAAACTCTGTTTCCGATCTAAGGATACACTTGGTCTGTGTGACAAAATACAGAAGTAAGGTTTTTACTGGTAAAAGTCTGACTTTGGTTGAAAAATCTTTTAGGGAAGTTGCGGAAAAGATGAATTTTCAGATATTGGAATTTAACGGGGAGTCCGATCATGTACACGCATTGATTGAATATCCACCGAAATTATCTATTTCCGTGATGGTCAATTCTTTAAAGGGAGTCTCTAGTCGTAGGTATGGACAAGCTGGATATCCTAAACCGTACGGAAAAGACGCTCTTTGGTCGCCCAGTTATTTTGTATCTTCTGTAGGAGGTGCGCCACTGGAAGTTCTTAAGTGCTACATTAAAAATCAGGAAAAGCCGTCGTAAAACGACGGGGTTTTAACCCAAATTTTCGATAAGTTGGGTACTATTTTTGTAGATAGTGCAGAAATCTACAGGAGATCAAGTAATGAGTGAATCAGAAAGCAACAAGGTGCGTTACAAACCATAACGCACCAAAATTTTTATTAATCTCTAACAAAGATTACAGGGGTCGATAGACGCGATAATCGATATTGGGGAAAATATTGTCGATTTCCTCGACTTTTTCCAGCCAACCGGCATCAATCTTCTCGGATTTCACATCTTCATAGATTTTATTTAACCGCAGCAGGTGGGAACGAGTGCGCCGGACAGCATAGGGAACCATCGTACCGGTTCGCATAATAAACGCCCAATCAGAAGATTGTGCTAATAATAACTCCCGGGCCGCCTGATTTAAAGCCCGTTCCTGCAATTCATCCTCCGCTTCATGATGACTTAATTCAATCATCCGTTCCGTGCCTTTGTGTAGGTGAGGATAGATCCAAGCATTAGTTTCATTCAGCCAGTATTCATGGAAACCCTTATAACCCCAACTGGATTGGGAAGGACGACAGACCTGCTGGGTCGGGTTAGACCGGAGATAATCGGCTAAATGGGTCATTTGGTAGATATTTTGGTCATACCAAGACTTACGGAACAGAAAATCAATAAACCAGGGTCCCTCATACCACCAGTGACCGAATAACTCGGCATCGTAGGGAGAAACAACAAGGGGAGGACGGCCCATAATTCCGGCTAAACTCTCCACTTGCCGCTCGCGATTATACATAAAATTGCCCGCGTGTTCGGCGGCTTTTTCTTTGGCCCAGTAGGGGTCATAAAGCCCTTTTTCCGATAAACCACCGTCCCGGCTAGTAATTTTGTGGTATTTGATGCCTATATTCTTGCGTTGACCGTTGGGCATGATATAGGGCTTAATATACTCGTATTCCGCTTCCCAGCCCAAATCTTTATAGAATTCCCGATAAACTATATCCCCCGGATAACCAACTTGGGAAGACCAAACCTGTTGAGAAGATTCGTGGTCACGACCGAAAGCAGCCACCCCGGTTTCCGTGAAAATGGGCGCGTAACTGCCGTAACGGGGGCGAGGACGACCGTAGAGAATACCGTGGCCATCGACGAGGAAATAACGAATGCCCGCATCGGCTAACATTCTTTCTACCCCTTCGTAGTAGGCACATTCCGGCAACCAAATGCCCTTGGGACGACGACCGAAATTTTCTTCGTAGTGTTGACAGGCCACCTCAATTTGCGCCCAGACCGCTTGTGGGTACATTTTCATCAGGGGCATATAACCGTGAGTCGCACCACAGGTGATAATTTCTAGGTTATTACTGTCAAGGAATTGTTTAAAAGCTTTGACCAGATCTCGATCGTATTTTTCCCAAGTTTGTCGGATACTTTGGAAAGATTCAGCGTAATATTCGGCTAAGTAGCGAATATGGCCATTGTGTTGATTATGGTCGATTTCTTTAGCAATTAATTCTTCTAACTTACCTAAGTGTTCTTCATAACGCTCTTGCAGTAACGGATCCCGCAGCATCGACACCAAAGGCGGAGTCATGCTCATGGTCATTTTAAAATCGATACCGTCCCGCTTGAGACCTTCAAAAACTTGCAGCAGAGGGATGTAGGTTTCTGTGATTGCTTCGTATAACCATTCTTCTTCGAGGACGTAATCGCTTTCGGGATGGCGGACGAAAGGGAGATGAGCGTGGAGAACTAGGGCAACATAGCCAAAAGCCATAGGATTTCTTCTTAGAATTAAGGAATAAAACTTTAAGATTAGGTTGAGTAGATTTTATACTATCTTAAGCTTCTACAATAAAGAATATGATAAAAGTCGATCGATCGTCGATCGATCTCGTCAATCCCTAGGTTTACTAATTTTCCGATGCTCCCATCTAACGAGCCACTGACTGCTTTAGGGAGAGAGACGACAACGCCTCTCTCGATTCAACTTTTGCTGTTTGTTGATGACCGTCCCAGTTCTCAAGAAATTATCCGTCAAATTCAGTCCTATCTCCAGTCTTTAAAGTCTGATTACCCGATTGACCTACAAATCATCGAAATTCGCCAGCAACCTCATTTAGTCGAACATTTTCGCCTTGTAGCTACCCCCGCCTTGGTCAAAATTGCCCCCGGCCCCCGCCATACCCTCGCGGGCAGTAATCTGGTGGAACAGTTTAAAAAATGGTTGGTACGCTGGCAAAAAGCGATTAAAGAGGAGGTCAAAAATCATCCCGCTGAGGATGCACAACTTCAAGAGGTGGAACATTCGGGCGAACTCATCCGCATCGCCGATGAGGTTTTTCGTCTCAAACAGGAAAAGGAAGAATTATTAGAACAATTAAAATTTAAAGACCAAATTTTGGCTATGTTAGCCCACGATTTACGCAGCCCTCTCACCGCCGCTTCCATCGCCGTGGAAACCCTAGAATTAGCCTATCATCAACCGGATACTGAGCGCAGTCTGCAATTACGAGAACAACTGCACCAACAGGCCCGCAAACAGTTTCGGATTATGAACCGTTTGATTACGGATATTCTGCAAGCTTCTAAGAGCATGGCGGCGCAATTCACTCTCCAACAGAGTAAATTTTATCTCCAATCCCTCTGTCAGGAAATTTTGTCTCAATTTACCGATACTTTTCAGGAAAAGACTTTAACTCTCCAAAGCGATATCCCCCAAGATCTGCCCCCCGTCTATGCTGATGAGGAGTTAATCCGACAGGTGATTATTAATCTCCTGGAGAATGGGATCAAATATACTCCCGCCGGCGGCGAAATTACCCTTTCTGTCCTCCATCGTACTACTCAAAAAGTACAGGTGAGCATCAGTGATACCGGCCCCGGCATCCCCGAAGAAAAACAAGAGCATATTTTTGAGGGCCATGTGCGTCTCAAACGGGATGAGGGGAAAGAAGGTTATGGCATCGGTTTATCGGTCTGTCGCAAGATTATTCGCGCCCACTACGGTCAAATTTGGGTGGATAGTGTCCCTGACCACGGCAGTAGTTTTCACTTCACCCTGCCAGTTTATCGCTAAAATGCTCCGCTAACCAATTATCAATGTCCCCTAAAACTAAGTCGGGGATTTCCCAGGGGAACAGATGGGCCGTATCTGGGTAACATTTCCACTGACACAGTTTCAGTTTTTCGGCCGTTTCTTGGCTCGAAGCACTGGTAATATGGCGATCATTTGCCCCCGCCAGAACCAAGCAGGGAATTGTAATTTTGTCAAGAGATTTTAAACAATTGTAACCTTTTTTTAAAGCCCGATTTAAAGCGCGATCGGCAAAGGGAGAAGTTTGTAAGTAGGCAGGAACAGCATCTTGAGCGAGATGTTGATAGGCGATCGCTTGATGTTGTGAAAAAAGGTACTGAAACAGGGAACGACGAGCAAAAGTATCAATATTCCAACGCCATCCCGGTTTAATCTGATTGAGAATTGCCGCCATCCCCGTCAAAACTAAATCTGTGGTGGTGATAGGAGGATGACTACCCCAAGGCCGCGCGGCCGAGGCCACTAGAATTAAACCAGGAAAGCGATCGGGATGCCGCAATACTAATTCCAGTGCGATTATACCCCCCAAAGACCAACCGAGAATTAAACATTGCGGGATTTTTTGGCGATCGAGCAGCCCGATTAAATCCTCTAGATGTTCTTCTAGCTGAAAATCGCGGCGATAACGACTTTTACCGTAGCCGCGCAGATCTGGGGCCAGGGTTTGCCAGCGTTGGCAAAAATGATCGGTAAATACAGACATACTGGCTGCCGAACCGGGATGACCGTGCAGACAGAGGATCGGATAGCCATTACCTTTAATGTTAACGTTTAGAGCGATCGACATTGATCAGTTATCAGTTATCAGTTATCAGTTATCAGATTTGAGTTTTAAGTGAGCAGTATGTATTAAGCGAGCAGTATTAAATAGCAGTTTCCTGCTGTCTTTTCACTGTTCACTGTTTACTGATCACTGATTATTGACTAGGATATATGAGCGATCGAGTCTCTGGTAAGTCATACTAGAGAATAGGAGAGAGTTGGTCTAGAGGTTGCGGGATCATTTTATCAATGATTCCGAGGAAAGTCCGAACTCCCGAAAGACCACACTTGCTGGATAACGTCCAGTGCGCGCGAGCGTGAGGATAGTGCCACAGAAAAATACCGCCCCTTTTTTCAGTAATCAGTAAACAGTAATCAGTAAACAGTAACGAAAGTAAATTCGCTGATAACTGATAACTGATTGGGGGTAAGGGTGCAAAGGTGCGGTAAGAGCGCACCAGCAGTATCGAGAGGTACTGGCTCGGTAAACCCCGGTGGGGAGCAAGGTGGAGGGACAAAGGTTGGTCTTTTTCCTGTCCCGTTTTTAGGAACCGCTTGAGGTAATTGGTGACAATTATCCCAGATAGATAACCTCTATTCCAACAAAGGTAAAAGCGATTTTACTGCTGTTGGGAAATACAGAATTCGGCTTATGTCTGACTCTCTCCTTTATCAGTTATCAGTTATCAGGAGTCAGTATTCAGGAGATTATTTTTATTTATTCTCCCCCCGCAACGCGCACGAAGTGGTCTCCCCTGCATCCTCAACTACCAATTTAAATGCTTCTTAGCTTAGAGGGGGATTGTACCGCTAACGGTTAGGTGATTGATCAAATCCCGTATCGCTTGGCCGCCGCTACCGTGAGCTAGAGATATAATGGTGTGTCGCACTTAAGTAAGTTTGGGGTGTTTTTGGTTCTTTAGGAGATCTGAGGCTAAAATATTGGTTAATGGGTAAGTACCAGCAATATTGAATCTCTTAACAAAACTTGACATTCTGTTCAAAAAATGAGGCAAAGTCTATTGGCTAATCGCTATCGAATTATTCGACAATTAGGAAGTGGGGGATTTGGCGATACCTTTCTTGCGGAAGATACCCATTTACCATCAGGTCGCACCTGTGTAATTAAACAACTGCGGCCCATGCACAATAACCCACAGGTCTATCAACTGGTCAAAGAGCGCTTTCAAAGAGAAGCAGTGATTTTAGAAGATTTAGGAAATAGTCATGATCAAATTCCCACATTGTTTGCTTATTTTGAGGACCAGGGACAGTTTTATTTGGTTCAAGAATATATTCAGGGACAGACTTTATCTAGTTTAGTTAAGAGCCAAGGAAAACAAGAAGAAACCTTTGTTAAAAGAATTTTACTAAAGCTTTTAGTCCTCTTGGAATATATTCAAAGTAAACGGATTATTCACCGAGATATTAAACCAGATAATATTATTATTCGTCACCACGATCAAATGCCAATTTTAATTGACTTCGGTGCTATTAAAGAAGCAATAGGTACAGGGATGTCTCCTAGGGGTAATTCCACCAGTTCTATTGTAATTGGAACACCAGGGTTCATGCCTCCAGAACAATCAATAGGAAGACCAGTTTTTTCCAGTGATTTATATGCTCTTGGTTTAACAGCAATTTATTTATTAACAGGTAGAATACCTGAAGAATTAGAAACCGAACCGCTTACTGGAGAAATTATCTGGCGACAATATGCTTTAAATGTTAGTCCAACTCTAGCCAATGCAATTGATCAAGCTATTAAATCGCAAGCAAATCAAAGATTTACAACTGCTCAAATGATGAGACAGGCGCTACAGGGACAGCCGACAGTACTGCCAACTGAACTTTCTTTCCCTTCATCTCAACAAGGCAACGTGATTCTGAAAAATGACTGGATAAAAATTACTATTGCTGCTGTAATAATAGGTATTACTTTCTTAGCTGGCTGGACTTTCTTCTCTAAAAAACAACAACAAAAATTAGCAGAAAGAATCTCTGAAATTCAATCAGAACAGACTAATCAAGCCAAACAACAAGAGCAAGAATTAGCGGAAAGGCAACGACAGCTAGATGAAAAACAACGTCAGCTTGAACAAAACCAGGAAGAATTAGCTGAAAAACAGCGTCAACTTCAACAAGAAAAACTTAAACCAACTGAAACTATCGCCTCTTCTTCTGAGCAAACAAGCTTAATTTGGCGTTCTCAAAGTAATTTAACTAGAATTGCAAACTTAAATAAAATTTGTTTTGGTAGTAGTACACTCAGTTTAGTTGAAACTGTTTTTGGATATGGTAAACCACCATTTACAGGAACAATTACGATTGCTGCTCCCCAAACAGAAGGTTGTACAACTGGAGATACCCTACAAGGAAATTTTAAGCTGTCTGGAAATGCAGGTAACTGTGTCGGCACAGTTAAGATTACTTGGAAAAATAACGATAATGCTTTTATCCAATGGAATATTACTAATTTGGGTTTAGCTTGTCCTGTAGCTACAAGCAATTGGCAAGTTAATACTTATCCTGTCAAGCTTTAATTCGCCAAGTTTTGAAAATTCCCAAAAATAAAACTTTGACTCTTGTAGTTAGCAATAAATTTATGATAAAATTTTAATAAATAATCAGGAGCAATTATGGCAGTTAAACCAAAATCAGAAAAATTAAACAGTGATATTTTATTAAAGCAAGAGACGAAAGCCTTTAATCCTCCGTCCCTTCCTAACTCTTCCCCAAAGAGTAAAACTGTTTTTCTGCAACAAGCAGGTGCTTTAAGGGATGATAGCTCTCTTGCTGACCTAAGAGACTCTATTTACCAAGCTAGAGGACGTTCAGAAACTGAAGATGATGTATCTTCTTGACACGGATACTTTAACTCATCTCCACGCAGGTAATACTAACGTTATTAATCGGTTAGAAAGCTTACAGGATGAGGAAGTCGCCATTGCGATTGTCACCAAGATTGAAATTTTGCGGGGAAGGATAGATTATCTACTTAAAGCTTTTTCAGGAAGTGATCTATTGAAAGCACAAAAACTTTTTTGTCGTTCAGAAGTCCTACTGAATCAACTTCCTGTAATTTTAATTGATGGAGATGCTGCTAATCAATTTGACCGTTTGCGAAGTGTTTCTAAAATCCAAAAAATTGGCAGAGCCGATCTATTAATTGCTAGTATCGCATTAGCTAATCAAGCTAGGTTAGTAACCAGAAATCTGCGACATTTTAGACAAATTCCTGATTTATCCTTAGAAAATTGGGTAGATTAATACAAGGTCTGATTTGCCCAGTTTCTGAACCTTTAGTTGGCTCTAGATTTACCTCAATAATCAGTCCTCGCTTGAGATTTATTATGCTGTCCATCCTACTAAAGCTGATTCGGGAAGTTGCTGTAATTCTTCATCTTGTTCATAAATTGCTGCCTACAGATTTGCTGATTCCTGTAAGTCCTGAGCCTCTAGTTCTAGTTGAAATCGCTCTAGAGCCACTCTCACTATCTCATTAGCATCTTTAAAGCCGTATTTTTGATAACGGTTGAGAAATTCTATTTGAGGTTTTTATAGACTAAACTTTTGTTCGATCATGGTTTTTCTTGGTTGTTGATAAAGGTAATCCTTCTTCGAGTATAACGCTACAGGTGAAATAAGCTGTTGTGCATTTAAACTGGGTATGAGGACATTAAAAAACAAACTGAGAAACTCACTCTCTCCCCTCTCCCCCACACCCCACACCCCACACCCTACACCCCTTCTTCCCGCTCCCATGTCCTTAAGTGATCCGCGTCGCCAAAAACAATTAAAAACCCTAGTGGAAAAGCTGGGTTTATCGGCTGATGTCCCCGTCAGGTGGGATTTATTAGATTTAGCTCTAACTCATCCCAGTATTTCCCGTGATAAGAATTATGAACAATTGGAATTTGTGGGCGATTCTGTGGTAAGACTGGTGGCGGCGGAGGTATTGTTAGAAACCTATCCGGAGGCGCTAGTGGGAGAATTTGCCGCCCTGCGATCGATGATGGTTAGCGATCGCACTCTGGCGGAATTTGCGGATCGCTACGGTTTCGAGCGTTATTTGTTGGTATCAAGTAGTACGAGTATCGATCAAGCGGGGAGAATTTCGCGACTAGCAGACGCTTTTGAGGCGGTCTTGGGAGCATTATATCTTAGTACACAGACTATGGTTTTAGTGCGTTCTTGGCTAGATGAACCACTAAGGGAAAAAGCGGCCGAAATTCGTCGAGATCCGGCCCGACAGAATTATAAGGATGCCTTGCAGGAGTGGACACAAGCAAAATACAAAAAACTGCCGCAATATTTAGTCAAAGAAATCAATGGCTTAGATCAAGAACGTTTTTGTGCGGAAGTGTGGTTAAACGAGCAGAAATTAGGAGTGGGAACTGGCAGAAGCAAAAAAGCAGCGGAACAGGCAGCGGCTAAATCAGCTTTTCTAGAAGTGGTTAAAGGCTAAATGAAGATATTTTTGCCTAACGGACGAATTGCCAGAGGCGAATTTTAAAATCATAATTACCACTAGCCAAATACTGCCCATCGGGACTAAAAGCCAGGGATTCCACCCAGTCGGAATTATTATCAAACCAGGCCAACTGTTTACCCGTCGTCACATCCCATAAACGCACACCGTCATTACTGGCACTAGCGAGAATTTGTCCGTTAGGATGGAGTGCCAGGGAGCGAATTCGGGCCGTATGACCGATGAGGGTAAATAATAACTTATTATTGCTCGTATCCCAGATTTTAATCGTGCGGTCTAAACTACCCGTAATTAAATTGTTACCGTCGGGAGTGTATAAAAGCTTGCTAACCGCTTGGGGATGGGCGGAAAATTTCGATAAAAATTTGCCCTCGCGGATGTCCCAAAAATTTACCTCACCGTTTTCATGACCACTAGCAAGGGTGACACCATCGGATTTCATCCCTAGGGAATAAACAAAATTACCCACCCAATTTAAACGATAGAGGGGACGGCGGGGAGGTTGCACTGTCCAGAGGCGAATTCCTTCCAAACCACCACTAATTAACGTTTTACCATCGGGAGTAACCGTAAGGGCGAGGACAGTATTACCGTGTTCGAGGGCAATTCCTAAATACTTGCCTTCCACCAGATTCCAAAAATTAATGGAACCATCTAAACCGCTACTAACTAATAATCTTTCGTTGGGACTAATGGCTAAAGCTTTGACGCTGGTTCTTTGGGCGCGAGTTTGGGAGACTTTTTGTCCTGTTTTTACCGACCAAATTCTCAGGAGAGGATCCGTATCACTACCACCGGCGAGAACTAATTGGTTATCGGGGCTGAAAATCACAGCATTGGGGGTGGATTGTTGCCCTTCTAAGGTTTTAGCGAGGGTAAGTCTGCCTAAACCTTCTACTAGGATAGTTTCTGGGATTTTTTCGCCACTTTCAGCCGCGGGTCGAGCGGGGGCAAGGGGATTTTGGGCATGACTAAGCTGATGTTGCCCGATTGTCAGCGTGGTTAAGACACTGACCACAATTGCCCCGACAAGTTTCTCCCCACCGATAAATCGGAATTTCATAAATTTAGTTGAATATTAACAAATGAACCGTGCTATAGATTCTAGCCTTTGAGGAGATTGATTGCCAAGCAAGGGGAGATTTTTGAGCTAAGAAGGTCGATTTTTTTCGTTTTTCAGGGTTGGTAAAGCCACTTGACCCGATTGGGGCGGTAAATAGTATCTTGCTGCTTCTTCTTTGTTGATTACCTTGCTTTTTTGGCTCTGTTGCCACCTGGCGAAGATAGCGATCGCCATAATCGTTGCCCCTAAAGATAGCAGTGTCCATCTTTGTCCTACAACCCCGATGATGACATCTACTGCCGCTGCGGTAAAGATAAAGCTAGTTATTGGTTCTTGACGGTAAGCTTTCTTGAGAAAACGCGGCCAGAGGAGATTACTCATTTTATCTATTATTTCTACGGTTTCGATAATTCCAGCTTATCCTATCATCCTGAAAAATGTTGTCGATCGAGGTGATGGGGGTTTTTCAGTAATCAGTAATCAGTAATCAGTATATCTCCTGCAAAAATCAAAAATCTTCCGTTAGGTGAGGAGAATCCGAGACAGGAGGATAAAAAAGACAAGAGACAACTATTACAACCATAAAACCTAATATTATGTCAAATTTATCTGAATTTGAGGTCTAGTAAACAGTAAACAGTGAACAGTAACCAGTAATCAGTGAACTGAAAACTCAAATCTGATTAGCTGCCCGCACATTTAAATTGCTTGTTGAGATGAGGTAAGAGGCAACAGTAAAGAGATTGGCGGAAATTCAGCTAATCTAAGGATAGGCGGTTAAAATGTGTCTCCGATAACTGCTATAGCAGTTATCGGAGACAAAAGTTAGTTTAGGTCTGGGTTTTAAAAATCCCAGAAAAGAAGATTCGCATATCAAATCAGCAGGGCCCGATAATATTAGAGATTCTACTGCTGAACTGCAAATAATCACCACCGGAGGAGCCGATCCTTTAACAAATACAAAGAGACGATACCCCCTCAAAACCAGTTGATAGGATTATGGTAGTGACCGAAATCAACTTTTAAGAATCTATAATGGGCTTTATTGTCCATTATTATCTAATATAACGGCTTTAAAGCCTGTTATATGCACTTTTCCTCGGTATTATCATGGCCTATCCTCTCTACGTCGCTTTTATTTGGCATCAACACCAACCCCTCTACAAATCCTGTCAAACTCGCACCGATGCTTCGGGACAATATCGCTTACCCTGGGTGCGACTGCATGGGGTGAAAGATTATCTCGATTTAATCCTGATTCTAGAACGTTTTCCCAAATTACACCAAACTGTCAACCTTGTCCCCTCTTTAATCCTGCAATTAGAGGATTACGTCAACGGACTAGCTATAGACCCCTATCTTGCCCTCACCGTCACCGCAGAAGCGCAGTTAACCCTGGCACAAAAACACTTTATCCTCGAACACTTTTTCGATGCTAACCATCGTACCCTGATCGATCCGCACCCCCGTTACGGGCAATTATACGCACAGCGTCAAGAAAACGGTCATAGTTGGTGTATTAGCCATTGGCATCTCCAAGATTATAGCGATCTCTTGGCTTGGCATAACCTCGCTTGGATCGATCCTATCTTTCACAGTGACCCAGAAATCGCTGCCTGGTTAGAACAGGGAAAAAACTTCACTTTAAGCGATCGCCAGCGAATTATCTCCAAACAGCGTCAAATTCTGCGTCGTATCTTGCCGCAACACCGGTTAATGCAGGAAACCGGACAACTAGAAATCATTACCAGTCCCTACACCCATCCAATTTTACCCCTGCTGGCCAACTCGGAAGCAGGCCGGGTAGCAGCGCCGAATATGACCCTTCCTCGGCAATATTTCCGCTATCCTGAAGATATTTCGCGCCATCTCCAGAAAGCTTGGCAAATCTATATCGATCGCTTTGATAAACATCCTCGAGGACTGTGGCCCTCGGAACAATCCGTTAGTCCCGCGATTCTCCCCGCTGTCGCTAAACAGGGTTTTCAGTGGTTATGTTCCGATGAGGGGGTGTTAGGTTGGTCTCTGGGACATTACTTTCATCGCGACGAAAAAGGCAATATTAGCGAACCGGAATTGCTTTATCGTCCCTACCGTCTGGAAACTAGCAACGGCAATTTATCGATGGTTTTCCGCGATCATCGTCTCTCGGATCTGATCGGATTTAGCTATAGTGGCATGAAAGCGCAAGAGGCCGCTACAGACTTAGTTAAACACCTAGAAGCGATCGCCGAACAACTGAAAACCAACGCAGAAACCACGACCCTAGAAAAACCCTGGTTAGTTACCATTGCGCTAGATGGCGAAAACTGCTGGGAAAACTATCATCAAGACGGTTTACCCTTCCTAGAGAACCTTTATCAACTTTTAAGCGACCACCAAGCGATCGAATTAGTCACCGTCTCCGAATATCTCGATCGCTTTCCCGCTAATGCCAAAATTCCTGTCAATCAACTTCATAGCGGCTCTTGGATCGATGCCAATTTTACCACTTGGATCGGCGATCCCGCTAAAAATAAAGCTTGGGAATATCTAATTTTAGCCCGTCAAACCCTCGCTAATCACCCGGAAGCGACGGAAGATAATAACCCCGACGCGTGGGAAGCATTGTATGCAGCGGAAGGTTCCGATTGGTTTTGGTGGTTTGGTTATGGCCATTCCTCCAATCATGACGCAATTTTTGACCAACTTTTCCGCGAACACCTGATCGCTCTTTATCAAGCTTTAAATGAGCCAATTCCCTCCTATTTGCTCGAACCTGTGGAAGAACACGGGGATAAACAAACTAATCGTCCACTGGCTTTCATTCACCCCATTATCGACGGTTTTGGGGACGAACAGGATTGGGATAAAGCCGGACGGATCGAAATTGGCGGCGCCAGTGGTACAATGCACCGGACTTCCTTAGTACAAAGACTCTTTTTCGGTTGGGATCACCTCAATTTTTATCTGCGTTTCGATTGGAAACCGGGGGCAAAATTAGGAGAAGAAATTCCCGCAGAAGTGCATTTATATTGGTATTATGATGAAGTGCATCGTCTGCAAAGTCCAATTCCCTTAGCAGATATTCCCCCTCGATCGCCCCTCGATTACGGTTATCATCATCATCTAGGAATAAATTTAATCACGGAATTTACTTGGTTAGAATTCGCTCAAGAATATTTTACTTGGCAGCGAGTTCCTAGTAGTGCCAAAGCTTCTTTTAATCAATGTTTGGAGATTGCTGTACCTTGGGAAGGATTACACATTGAACCCGATGCTCGTCTCCATTTAATCGCAGTTTTAGCCAATCAAGGTCAATACTATGATTTCCTCCCCGTTGAAGAATTAATCTTCCTGCAAAGACCTTAAATCAGTGATCGGTGATCAGTAATCAGTGATCAGTAATCAGTAATCAGTTTTTTAGTTATCAGCTAGAATCATACTAAATCCGTTGAGCATGGGCTACATATCAGGACAGGCAATAGGCAAAAGAGGAAATAGATAATCAGTCTTTAATAACCAGATTTAGTATTAAACGCTATCCTTGGGGAAATGGATGCGGATTACTGGCAAATTCACCACATCTGTGCAGCGGGAAATTAGCTAGATATTCCCATGATCTAGCTTTTTCAGGGCGCTGAGAGCATGGAGACGGACGATTGCTTCCCCATCGGCTGCTAAAGTCAGCAAAATACTTTTATTGTCCCGATCTAATTCTCCTAAAGCGATCGCTAGAGACTGTTTAACTCCCGTATGAGCGAGGATCGCGGGACGGGAGTGATAAAAATTACCGAGAATTTCCCCTGCTTGTCGGCGTAATTTCTGGGAGGTTTGCCGGCCGAGAATAGCGATTATTTCCCGACAAATCAAGACATTTTCGCTATATAAAGCCTTTTCTAGGTAATTTAAAGCTTCCTCATCCTCGATCCAGCCTAATGCTCGAACCACAGTTAATTTTAAACTATCGGGAGTTAAGGAAGATTGCAGGACTGGATTTAAAGCTTTGGCTGAGGTTGCTGTGCCGATGCGACCGAGAGCGATCGCCGTTTCTTGACAGATATCGAGGTGGATATCGAATAACAGAGGTTGCAGATGGTTAACTAAATCTGCTTGGGGATAATTTGACCCTAGGTAACTACTAGCTTTAATTGCTTCCCGTCGCACCTCGATGGCCGGATCCTGTAAAGCATCGAGGATAATCGCAGTAATCTGGGGATGGTGAAAACTGCTTAAAGCTTCCATCGCCATGGACCGAATGGCGCTAGATTCATCCTTAACTACGGTTAAAAGCGGTTCGACAATTTCTGGCCGGCGAATTTGTGATAAAGCTTGTACGGCTAAAAAACGCCTGTTCGAGTCGGACAGTAATTGTCCTAAACTAGAGATCGCAGAACTGCCGATATTAGCTAAAGCGGCCGCAGCCATTTGGCTGATTTCCTCCTCCTCCGATTTTTGCAATAATTGACTGAGAGCGAGAATACAGGCTCGATCGTCAAATTGACTGAGAATTCTCGCCAGAAACCAGCGCATTTCCCCATCTTGTTCCTCGGATTCTAACAGGGCAATTAAAGGAGCGATCGCTGGTTTGCCGATTTGGGGAAATAGTTTAGCTATCTCCCATCGCTGTTGAAAATCGCATTTTTGTAAAGCTTCTAGGGCTAAATCGAGGATTTCATCGTTAATAATCGGTTCAATCGCATCTTTTTGGTTTAAAAGTCGCTGTATGCTGGCGTTTACTGTCTCCCAGTCTTTTTTATTCAACGCTATCTGAGCTTTTTCTAGCAGAGCTTGCATCGTGAGAAATGGCCTCGATTTTCGTGCTACCTATCCCAAGAATGTCAGACTTTCTCGCTTTTGTCCTCTCTTCTATGCAAGAAACCGATAATAAATCTCAAAATTGTGCATCAGACTTCAGTTTATCCTTAATTCTCTCGGGATAACCGAACAGAAAAGTATATGCTAGGCTACATTTAATCTAACCAAACCAAGAGAGCCGAGTTTTTTGTCGGAAGTGAAACTGCCTCATCCTGAAAGTACCATCATAGTTGACATCCTCACCGCCGTAAACGGACGGTGATTCCCAAACCTCACGATTTAGGTTTCTGCTTCTTTCCCGAAGGATTTTTCGCACCTGCCTTAACAGATTTACTCTGTTCTGGTCTTATGGTCGCTCTACAGACTGAC
>NZ_JAPZSZ010000022.1:0-37611 GCF_027532095.1 Microcystis sp. LE19-195.1E | reverse complement strand
AACAAAAGAGCATTGTTCACAATCAAAAACTCTTTCGGATAAAGATAGAGACTCTTTTTTGTATCCACAATTGGAACAGATTTTGCTACTGGGGAACCATCTATCAGCTACGATTAACTCCGCACCATACAACTGAGTTTTATAATCAAGTTGTCTCCGGAACTCGTAAAATCCCATGTCTTGAACAGCTTTAGCTAATTTATGATTAGCCATCATTCCAGACACATTTAAATCCTCAATTACTATCTGACCGTGGTTCTTGGCCAGATAATTGGTGAGTTTATGCAACGTATCTTTACGAATGTTAGCTATTTTAAAATGAAATTTAGCGATTTGTCGTTGGGCTTTTTCCCAATTACTTGAACCTTTGATTTTACGTCGGTTTAAGTATTGTAGTCTGGACAGCTTTTTCTCATATTTACGATAACTTTTGGCTCCTTCAAATATCTCCCCTGTTGATAAAGTAGCTAAGGTTAGCTGAATAAATCTAAAAACCTTGTTGGGTAAGACTTTTAGACTTTTTGTCAATCAAAAAGTACCAGATATGGGAGTGGTCGGGGGGAAAATTCCTGGACTTTTTCCCTGAAAATTAGGTAATTTACCCCCTCAAAATGGGTAAAACCCCACACCCCACACCCCACACCCTACACCCTGCCCCTAGGAAAAACTTTTTCAGCAGACCCTAGCTAAAGATTTAACCCCCAGATCACAACCAACCACCTCATAAATTTTATCAGTTGTTTGCTGCTCAATCTCAATCTTAAAACTGATAAACCATCTAGCAGCCTTTTTGCTAATAGTGACAGATTTTGGCTGGCATCTATATGGTAGCCGCTCGTAAGTTTTTAACCAACCAATCCCAGGAACTTTTATCTTTTGATGAGCCACTTTAAGGCTACCATCTAGAGTAAAACTATCCTGTTTACCTTTTTTCTTGAACTTTGGTGGTTTAGCTATCTTTTTGAAGCATCGTTTCCACGCATCAGATAAAGCTCTTAATGCCCATTGAGGAGCGCATTTAGACACTTGATAATACCAATCCTGCTCAGATTTAACTAATGCTACTAACCATTTAGGTCGATCAATAGTCCTAGGAAACTTGATTTTATCTGAGAGGGTTAGCTTTGTTATGAGCCAAGATTTGCTTAGTTAAAGCTAATCCCCAGTTCCAAGCATGATGAGCAGTTCCTGCGTGTTGAGCTAATAATGAGCGTTGTTGATTATTCAGTTTTAATTCAGTCTTGAATCCTAGTAGCAACGTCCCTTAACTCCTCTACGATTTTTCTATTTTTATCACTTCTGGAGCCATACAACCTAGCAGAAAATACAGTAATAATTTCTAAGACATCTGGCACTAAATCCTCCTCAAATGTACTGTCTTCAGTTCGATTGATAATGACAACTTCAGTTCCAAAGTGTTCACACAGACTAAAGATTAATTCACTACCAAATCTAAGCAGTCTATCTTTATGAGTTAAGACTAATCTCTCTACTTTACTATCAACAATCAATCTGATTAATCGCTTTAATCCTTTCTTGTTGTAGTTAAGTCCCGAACCTAGATCGTCTATAATTTCAACTTGCCAACCGTTTTGAGCGCAAAACAGTTCGACAACTTCTTTTTGACGTTCCAAATCCTTTCTTTGGTCATGACTAGAAACACGGCAATAACCAACGGTATAAGAGAGATTCTCTCTTACTCCAAGCAACTGAGAAACGGTATAACGCCGATGTCCGTTAGCGGTTCTTTCGGGTATTAGTTTACCTTCGGACTCCCAACGTCTTAAAGTTGATACGCTTACACCTTTTAATTTAGCCGCTTCTGATATGGTTAACTTACTCATAAAACTATAATAGCACAAGTTGCGAGCAAGTTTAGATAATATTAGTTAGATTTTTGGTTTTTGTTTCTGACCCTTTTCCCTACATTTGCGGAAAATTTTTTGATTTGTGCAAGAGATCTAATGATAAGATATAGATCTGGCTGCCTTGGAGAGGTGGCAGAGTGGTCGATTGCGCTCGACTTGAAATCGAGTAACCAGCAATGGTTCGTGGGTTCAAATCCCACCCTCTCCGTACTCAACCAATCAAATTTGGACTCAGGTTGCCCGATTGTTCGTAGACAGGGGAAAATAAAATATACTAGGCTAAAAGGATAATATTGAGGCAGTAGCCCCCTGGCATGGTTTTTTGGAAAAGATTGTTTAATAGCTCGGAAGTCACTGCATCTCCTGACTATTCGGGAGACTTGGTAGAGGTTGCCCAGAATGACCTCGGACAGACGCGAGTGTTTTTTAGTACCGATCGAGAGCTAGATCTATATGAGTTAGAAGAACTTTGTGACTCGGTAGGTTGGGCCCGTCGTCCTTTACGCAAAGTTAAAAAGGCGATCGAATGTAGTTTTTTAGTGGTGTCGATGTGGGAAGTGCGAGGTAATCGCCGTCGTTTAGTGGGTTTTGCCCGTGCCACTTCCGATCACGCTTTTAATGCTACAGTCTGGGATGTGGTTGTTCATCCTCACTATCAAAGTAAAGGCTTTGGTAAAGCATTAATGAAATTTATGATCAGGAAGTTGCGGGGTGAGGACATCAGTAATATAACTCTTTTCGCCGATCCGCAGGTGGTGGATTTCTATCGTCGTCTCGGTTTTGTTCTCGATCCCGAAGGTATCAAAGGTATGTTTTGGTATCCCGATTAAGAATGCGGATCTTGGGCTATACTAAAAAAGGAGTTTATTTCGGGATGTAGCGCAGCTTGGTAGCGCGCCTGCTTTGGGAGCAGGATGCCGCAGGTTCAAATCCTGTCATCCCGACTTGAGAGAAAATTCTTAAAATCCTAACTTTGTCTCCTTTCCGGTTGACAAAAAAGGCTGCCTTCTTTTATTGCCAAACTCAGGTGAATTAGCCAGAAAATTAGGGAGTTTGGGGAGAGAAGCAGGAGATTCTTGGGGAATAATCGGGGTTTTTCTCGAAAAAAATTGCCCTTGCCTCCCCTTGTCTCCCACTGCTCCTTGTAATATCTCCACAGACGATTATTCTTCTTCTTCGTAATCCTCCTCGAAATCGTCCTCATCTCCTTCCTCATCCGGTTCTGACCAGCGATCGCTGATGGGTTGGCGACTAAAGCGACTGCTGCCGCGGGAGGAGAGGAAAGCCATCTCATCATCCTCTAAATCGACCACATCACCCTCAGCGTAGGCGCGAGCGGTTTGATCGTCAAGAATCATATCGCTATCCTCGTTACTATCGCCGAAACCGGGACGAGGGGGCAAGCCGAGGCCGCCGGGGGGAGCGTAATAGCTACGATTGTTGTAGTTATATTCCTCCTCTGGGGGGGTGTAATCGCTGATCCCCGCCGTGTTTTCGTGGGAATTGAAGCCAGTACCCGCCGGAATCAGACGACCGATAATCACGTTTTCCTTGAGACCCCGTAACCAGTCGGACTTGCCTTCGATCGCCGCTTCGGTGAGGACGCGGGTGGTTTCTTGGAAGGAGGCGGCACTGATAAAGCTATCGGTATTCAAGGAAGCTTTGGTGATCCCCAGTAGTACAGGCGTATATTTAGCTGCCGCCCCACCGGTGATCGACATGGCTTCGTTTACCGTCTCCACCTGTCGCAGTTCCAACAATTCCCCGGGTAACATACTGGTATCGCCGCCGTCATCGATCCGCACCTTAGAGGTCATCTGACGCACGATCACTTCAATATGTTTATCGGCAATATCGATCCCTTGGGATTGGTAAACCGACTGTACCTGATCAACGAGGAACATCTGGGTTTTTTCCAAGGCTTTCAGGGCTGCCTCGTAACTGCCCAGGCTATCCACATAATAATTAAAGAACACCTCTAAAATCTCGTGGGGATTAGCCTGACCATCGGTTAACGCCTGACCCACATCAATACGCTGATTATCGCTCACCAGAGGGTTTTGACTGCCTAAAAGCGGATATTCACTGATCGTGCCGTCATCCTCGACCACCTTAATATCGACGATCTCAGAATCTTGGTACTCCACTTGACAAACTCCCGGTTTGCGTGCCAGGACACAGGCCTCTTTCGGTTTGCGGGCTTCGAGCAGTTCTTCGATTCTCGGCAAACCTTGAATGATATCCCCAGTTTTCGAGCGCTCAAACACCAACAGCACCAAATTATCGCCCCGTTGGACCAGATCTCCCTCGTCGATGTGCAGAATGGCCCCCGCCGATACTCGGTAGGGTCGGGCCTTACGCAGACGGATTTCATAGCCAGTGGCGGTTTTGTCAACGGCCAGCACTTGACCGGAATTGGGGGCTAAAACTTCGGCAGCGATCTCAGCTTCGGCGATTACCAGATCCCCGGCTTTGACGGTGGGAGCAACAGCGAGCGGGAGAATAAACTCGTCACGGTCACTCACAATTAAAAGACGGCGCACCGCTTCGCTACCCTTGCGAATCCCGCGAATTTCTCCAGCTTCCTTACACTGGATTTCGGTTCTGGCCACCACTGCCCCCGGTGGAATTTCATCGCCATCTTGGACGAGAACGCGAGTCTGAATATTACCCCCTAAAGGATCATTATCACTATCTCGACGCAGCACCAGAGATTCGAGAATAACTAACTGTAAACGCTGACAATCGCTGTCCTCGCACCGCTTCGCGGCTCCCTGCGGGATCGGTTCTAACTCGATATCGGCCGTCAGATGGGAGACCGATTCTGGTTCTTCGCCCTTAATTTCTAGGACTAATTGGGTGCTAATCAGTTGACAACCCTCGACGGATTTAACTCTTTCCCCGTCTTTAAAGAAAATGCGCTGCACCGAGCGCAGTTCGATATGTCGTCCTCCTTCTTGGTTAGCGGAACCTTGGGTGGGAGAAGTGGATTGGTCTTGTACGGTGAACTCCTGTACCGGTCGCAGCAGTAATCCCAAACCCTCGTTAGTTTCCACCCATTCCGCTTGCCGTAACTCCTCGATCGTGACTTCGGGAGTCAACTGTGTCCCGGGGTAAATTAACTGTTCTTGGGCAATTCCAGAGGATTCCGGTTCGAGATCCATAAATAACAGCCCCGGTTTGACAATGATCTCCCGGAGGATGTCATTTTTCTGGATGACTTCCACCACACCGCTAGAGTTACAGAAGATGTCTTTAACCACTTCTTCCCCTGCTTCCACATACTGCCCATCTTCCACCTGTAAGAGGGAGATATCTTTATTGACTTCGTGGGTTTCTTCGGGAATCCAGAGGATCGTGCCGCCTTTGGTGATTTCATAACCCTGTTTGCGGCTGCCTTTGGCGACTTCGATATCGACGTATTTAATCATGCCGCCGGTGTGGGTTTGATAGCGATCATCGATTAACTCGGCGACAATGGCATGATTCTGTACTTTTGTCCCCGGAGTGGTTTTCAGCAGGAAGCGTTGACCATCTCCCGTATGAATAATAAACTGTTCCCGACCGGCACTACTTTCTACTTTTACTTCGGCCTGATCCAAGGACACGGAAGCGGTGACGATATCGATTTCCCGGCTATTGGGGGCTAAACGCACCAAACCGCCGTTAGTGGATACCAGCTTAGTTTCCGCTAGAACATCTCCCACTTGTACTTTATCGCCGTTACTGACCACGGGTTCGGCCCCGGTTGGCAGGTTATACACTTCTCCGGAAAGAATCCATAGTAATCCCCCCCGTTGGGCGATGCGGGTGGTGTTGCCTTGGCGATCGGTTTTTTCCTCTGGGACTAATTGGGAGAATAGCACCTCGCCAGCTAAGTCACTGGTTACGTCTTTTGTGGCTTTTTCCGTGGATTTTTGGACTTTATCAGAGGTAATTTCCGCTAGTAACTGTTCCTCGCTTACTGTTGCCCCATCGGTGACGAATAGCAGCGAACCAGGAGTCAAAGAGTAGGTGACAGTTTCTTTAGTTTTATCCTTGGGTGTTAATTTAATTTCCCCCGGTGCCTCCACCTGATCCCGTTCATCCCCGTGGCGAGTTCGCACGTTACGGATACTTAACCCCGGCAGAAAACGCACGGTTCCCTCGAAGGGACTCCGCACTTGCCGGGCTACTTCTCCAGTAAATACGCCCCCGGTGTGGAAGGTACGCATGGTTAACTGAGTCCCCGGTTCCCCGATCGATTGGGCGGCAATAATCCCCACTGCTTCCCCCATATCCACCGGATGACCGTGGGCCAGACTCCAACCGTAACAGGTTTGGCAAACCGAGCGGGCCGCTTCACAGGTTAAGGGGCTGCGGACTTTGATTTTATCGACGAGTCGCCCTAGTTTTTCGGCGGTTTCGTCATCGATAATCTGGTTGCGGGTGGCGATCACTTCTCCATTGACCACCACATCTTCGGCCAAGGAACGACCTAATAAGCGATCGCTTAAGGGAATTAACACGCGATCACCATCGGTCATGGCGGTTAATTCAACATAACGATTAGTGCCACAATCTGCCTCGCGGACGATGACATCTTGGGACACATCGACGAGACGACGGGTCAGATAACCGGAATCTGCCGTCCGTAGGGCTGTATCAACTAAACCTTTGCGCGCCCCGTAGGAGGAAATAACGTATTCGGTAACGGTCAATCCTTCCCGGAAGTTAGTCTTAATCGGGAGGTCGATAATTTCCCCCTGGGGATTAGCCATTAATCCCCGCATTCCCACTAACTGACGCACTTGGCTCATATTACCCCGCGCCCCGGAGAAAGCCATCATATAGACGGAGTTGAGGGGATCGGTCACTTGGAAGTTGCGAATTACTTCATCTTTAAGCGATTCAGATGTACTATTCCAAGTGTCAATTACTTTTTGGAAGCGTTCCACTTCGGTGATTTCCCCGCGCACATAACGCTGTTCGGTTTGCCGGATTTCCTGTTCGGCACTTTCGATCATCTGTCGTTTAGCCGGCGGTACGGTTAAATCATCCACACTAATGGAAACCCCTGCTTTGGTAGCGAAACGAAAACCGAGGTTTTTCAATTCATCGGCCATTTGTGAACAGCGCGCCGAACCGTAGTTTTGATAGGCCCAAGCGATCAGTTTTTTCAGTTTTCCTTTGTCAACAGTTTGGTTATAAAACATCTCGATCCCAGTAACAAGTAAACAGCTATTAGCTATCAGCATTCAGCATTCAGCTATCAGTTAGAAAAGGGAACAGGAAACAGGGAACGGGGAATAGGGAATAGGCAAATTTTTACTTTACTGTCCTTTTTTTGGCTTTTTCCTGGAAAATTCTCTCCTGTCTCCTGACTACTGACTCCTGACTTCTCACTGATAACTGATTACTGATAACTGAAATTACACTTCCGATTCTTCTTCTTCAAGGTCTTCCGTGGTTAAGGATTCGTAGGTGGGGCGAGAGGGGGCGCGACGGCCGACATCGACCATCAGATCCACCTCCACATCGCGGGAAGTACCATCGGGGGCATTTTCCACCTTGTGAACGGCGATATCGAGGCCGAGGGATTGCAATTCTCGCATCAAAACCTTAAAGGATTCTGGCGTACCCGGGCGGGGAATCGGCTTGCCTTTTACGATCGCATTTAAAGCCTCATTCCGTCCTTGCATATCATCGGATTTTACCGTTAGCAATTCCTGCAAGGTATAGGCGGCCCCGTAGGCCTCCAGGGCCCAGACTTCCATTTCTCCGAAGCGCTGACCCCCCTGTTGAGCTTTACCGCCCAGGGGTTGCTGGGTAACCAAGGAGTAGGGACCGGTAGAACGGGCGTGAATTTTATCATCAACCAGGTGAACCAGTTTTAACATATAGGCCATACCGACGGTAACGGGACGGTCAAAGGGTTCGCCGGTGCGACCATCGTAAACCGTGACTTTGCCGGCGTGTTCTTCCTTGAACACCCAATCGCGATTGGGTTTTTTCGAGGCACTTTCTAGCAATCCGTGGACGGTTAAACGGCTGGCTTCTTCCCCATACATTTCATCAAAGGGAGTAATCTTAAAGCGTACGCCCAGATTTTCCCCGGCCCAACCCAGTAAACATTCAAACACCTGACCGACGTTCATGCGACTGGGAACCCCCAGGGGATTGAGAACGATATCGACGGCACGACCATCGGGGAGGTAGGGCATATCTTCTAGGGGCAGAATGCGAGAAATAATCCCTTTATTGCCGTGACGACCCGCCATTTTATCGCCCACTTGGATTTTGCGTTTTTGGGCAACGTAGACCCGTACCACCATATTGGCCCCGGGGGGTAATTCATCCCCCTGTTCGCGGGTAAATACCCGCACATCCACTACCCGGCCTTTTTCGCCGTTGGGAACGCGCAGAGAGTTATCCCGTACATCCCGTGCCTTTTCGCCGAAAATCGCCCGCAGTAGTTTTTCTTCGGGGGGTTGATCCGATTCGCCTTTCGGGGTGACTTTCCCCACGAGGATATCGCTGGCTTCTACCCAGGCACCGATGCGAATAATGCCGCGTTCATCGAGGTTTCGCAGGGCATCTTCACCGACGTTGGGAATTTCCCTGGTGATTTCCTCCGGTCCAAGTTTAGTTTGACGGGCTTCGATTTCGTATTTTTCGATGTGGATACTGGTATAGACATCTTGTGCCACCAGTCTTTCACTGATTAAAATCGCGTCTTCGTAGTTATAGCCTTCCCAGGGCATATAGGCGACGAGGATATTCTGTCCGAGGGCGATTTCCCCTCCTTCGGTGGCGGAACCATCGGCGAGGATCTGCCCGGGGACAACCTGTTCCCCTTGATAGACTAAAGGACGCTGATTTAAGCAGGTATCTTGGTTAGAGCGTTGATATTTTTGAATTTCGTACTCGATCTCGCTCTTGCCGAAAATCTCTTTGTCTTCATCCGCCACTTTGATGCGAATCCGGTTAGCATCGACGTAGGAAACGACCCCATTGGTACGGGAAACGATGACCATACCAGAGTCGCGAGCGGCCTGTGCTTCCAATCCGGTACCCACAAGGGGACGTTCGGGACGCAGCAGGGGAACCGCTTGTCGTTGCATATTAGAACCCATGAGGGCGCGGTTAGCGTCGTCGTGTTCGAGGAAGGGAATCAGGGAAGTTGCCACCGAGACAATTTGGACGGGGGAAACACAAACGTAGTCCACTTGTTCGGGGGAAGTGGTGGAGAATTCCTGCCGATAGCGCACCGGGATAGTTTCGCCGAGGATATAACCATTTTCATCAGTGGCCACGTCTCCGGGTGCCACCCGCAGATCGTCTTCTTCGTCGGCGGTTAGGTATTTAACGGGGAGATCATAGCGGACTCGGCCATTTTCCACCACATAACAGGGGGTTTCAATAAAACCGTAGTCGTTGACGCGAGCGTAGGTGGCCAGGGAACCGATTAAACCGGCGTTGGGACCTTCTGGGGTTTCCACCGGACAAATGCGACCGTGGTGGGAGGGGTGGATGTCGCGCACGGCAAAACCGGCCCGTTCCCGGGTGAGACCGCCGGGGCCGAGGGCGGAAATGCGGCGTTTATGGGTCAATTCCGCTAGGGGATTGGTTTGATCCATGAACTGGGAGAGTTGCGAGGAACCAAAGAATTCTTTAATCGCCGCTACTAGGGGTTTCGGGTTGACTAGGGAAGCGGGGGTGAGGTTTTGGGATTCGCTGACGGTCATCCGTTCCCGAATGATTCTTTCTAAGCGGTTTAAACCCACTCGCACTTGGTTTTGTAGCAGTTCACCCACGGAACGGACGCGACGGTTGCCGAGGTGGTCGATGTCGTCGGTGTTGCCGATGTCAAATTCGAGGTTAATTAGGTAGTCGATCGCTGCTAAGATGTCGGTGGTGGTCAGAACGCGCTGGTTATCGGGGACGTTGAGGCGTAGTTTTTTGTTGAGTTTATAACGACCAACGCGACCGAGATCGTAGCGTTTATTGTCAAAAAAGCGCGATTCGAGCAGTTGTTGCCCGCCGGTGACGGTGGGAGGTTCCCCAGGGCGTAGTTTGCGGTACAGGTCGAGGAGGGCCTCTTCTTCGCTGGGATTGCCTTCTTTGTCGAGGGTTTTTTGGTAGAATTCGGGGTGGCGTAGGGAGTCAAAGATTTCGTTATCGCTCAATCCGATCGCTTTCAGGAGAACTTGGGCGGATAATTTGCGGGTTTTGTCGATTCTGACCCAGACTAAGCCGTTTTTGTCGGTTTCAAATTTTAACCAAGCTCCTCGGTTGGGAATCAGGGAAGCGGAGTAGGTACGGCGACCATTTTTGTCGATTTCGGCCTTGTAGTAAACACCGGGAGAACGGACGATCTGATTGACGATGACTCGTTCGGCCCCGTTAATGATAAAGGTTCCCCGTTCGGTCATCAGGGGTAAATCGCCGATAAAGACTTCCTGTTCGATGTTTTCTCCCGTTTCTTTGTTGATTAGACGGGTGGGAACGTACATCTGAACGGAATAGGTGCTATCGCGTCGTTTGGCTTCATCGACGTTGTATTTCGGTTCTTTGAGTCTGTAGTCCTGGCCGAGGAAATGTAGTTCTAATTTACCTGTATAGTCGCTGATGGGGGAAAAGCTATTCAGTTCCTCGATTAGTCCTTCTTCCAAAAACCACCGAAAACTGGAGTGTTGGATTTCGATGAGGTCGGGTAAAAGGTTAAAGGTAAGATTGTTCATTATGGTTACAAGGGCTGATGACACGATAGCGACGGTCGGGAATTGCTCTCGGAGATCGGGGTTTTTAGGGGTTGGGTTTTGGGGTTTTAGGGTTTTAGGGTGTTGGGGTTTTAGGGTTTTAGGGTTTTGGGGTTTTAGGGTTTTGGGGTTTTAGGGTTTTAGTTGAATTCCCCCATTTCCCCATTTCCCCATTTCCCCGTCCCCTGCTCTGTGCTAATAAACTATGTTTTTTAACTGGGGAGTTGAAATAAGTTGCGGGCGTTCTGGGTGGTTTGTTCGGCTAGGGTTTCGACCGGATAGCCGCGCAGACGGGCGACGGTTTCGGCCACATGGAAGACGAAAGAGGGTTCACAAGGTTTACCGCGGTGGGGATTGGGTGAGAGAAAGGGGCAATCGGTTTCGATCAGTAGGCGATCGCTGGGGACAATTTGGGCGGCAGCTTGCACGGTTTTACTGTTTTTGAAGGTGACAATGCCGCTAAAGCTGATGTAAAAACCCAAATCTAAAAACCATTGAGTTTCTTCGGGGTTGCCAGTCCAGCAGTGCATCACGCCGCGAATTTTGCCCACTTGTTGCCGAAAGGCGATGATTTCCTCCCGCATGACCGGGGCTGCATCTCGACAATGGATAATCACGGGTTTATCGAGACGATGGGCGATTTCTAATTGCGTCCAAAAGACCTGTTTTTGCTGCTCTTGATTATCCGCTTTATAGAAGTCTAAACCCATTTCCCCGATCGCCACGACGCGCCGATCAGATCGGGCTAGGGATTCGATCTGATCGGCACTATTATCTCGCCATTTTTGGGCATCTAGGGGATGTAAACCGACGGCGAAGGAAATTTCCTCAAATTGATCGGCAATGGCTTTAATCGCTGCAAACTCCTCCGGTTCGACACAGGAGTGAACCAGATGAACGACTCCCACACTTCGCCAACGTTCGGAGATAGCGGGCAAGTCGGCTTGCAAAACGTCAAAGTTCAAATGAACGTGCGTATCTATTAATTGCATCGACCCCCGATCGCTTGTTGCGTCTGTCCTGATTACAGCTTACTCGTTTCTTAGGAAGCTTGGCTAACTTTTTGCAAAGCTTTGGCTAAACCGGCTTTTTTTCTAGCGCCGTTGTTCCGGTGCAAGACGTTGCGCTTGACGGCTTTATCGATTTTACTGTAAGCTTCCGATAGAGCTTGTTGGGCGCTTTCTAGCCCTTCTGGGCTGGGGTTGGCTCCGTAGGCCGAGACAGCGACAAGACATTTTTTGATCAGGGTTCTTACGGCTGACTTGTACGCTTTGTTGCGGAGACGATTTCTTTCGGAGATTTGGACTCGTTTGAGTGCAGACTTTGTATTAGCCACAGTCGTTTCTTGTTCTCAATACTGGTATGGTTAATCGGGACACAGACAAACCATAATAACAGATTTGTGCTATTTGTTGCAAGAGTTTTCTGGACAAGATTGGGGCAACCCCAGAGATATTTTCAGGATTAGGTTCCCACCGATGGGGAAGTGTAGATGACTGTAAAACTGAGTCTCCTTGAGGCTCAGTTTCTAGTTTTTTAAGGACGGGAAGTTAACGAATGTACTCTTTGAGGATACTATTACGGTTAGGGTGACGCAGTTTCCGCAGGGCCTTGGCTTCTATTTGACGAATGCGCTCGCGAGTGACGTTGAAAATCTGGCCGATTTCTTCGAGTGTTTTCATCCGGCCGTCATCTAAACCGTAGCGCAGACGCAGCACATCGCGTTCGCGAGGACTAAGGGTATCGAGGACGTTTTCTAAATCCTCGCGTAATAAATTTTTAGAAACTTCATCTTCTGGGGTTTCCCCATCCGCTTCGATAAAGTCTCCTAAACGGGAATCTTCTTCTTTACCGATGGGAGTCTCTAGAGAAATAGGTAATTGGGCAGATTTAGCAATAAAACGCAGTTTTTCAATGGTCATCTCCATCTTGGTGGCGATTTCTTCCTCGGTGGGTTTGCGACGCATTTCCTGAGAAAGAATCTTGGTGGTTTTTTTGATCCGGGAGATGGTTTCGTAGAGGTGGACGGGAAGTCTAATGGTGCGGGATTGATCGGCGATCGCCCGGGTGATGGCTTGACGAATCCACCAAGTGGCATAGGTGGAGAATTTATAACCCTTTTCGTGGTCGAATTTTTCGGCGGCGCGGATCAAACCGAGGGAACCTTCTTGAATTAAATCTTGGAAGGAAAGACCGCGATTCATGTATTTCTTGGCGATGGAAACCACTAAACGCAGGTTCGATTGTACCATTTTTTCCTTAGCGCGACGACCATGGTACAAACGACGCTTAAAGGCCGATAAGTATTCCTTTGATTTCGCCAGCCATTCTTCCACCAGGGGAGCCATTAGCTCCGTCTTACCTAAATAAGCCTTAATATCCGATAATTTCGGTTCTTTTTCCGATTTTTCTGCGATAATTTTTTCGATGTGCTCGAACAAGAACACCTGTTTTCCCCATTCAGCATCGGTATAGAGGCGAAAATCTTCGCGAATACGTTCTAATTTCAGTAGATCGGCGATTTTTCTCGCTAATTCGATCTCCTCCTCCGCTCTCAATAACCGAATCCTGCCGATCTCTTGCAGATAAATCCGAATCGAATCTTCCGTATAGGGTTTTTTTCTGGCCGCGTCGCGACGACGAGCGCTGGCAAGGCGGCGGGTTTTTTTGCCATCGTTGCTATCGCTGGTTTCTTCTAGCTCTAACTCGATATCCTCATCATCGAAGTCTTCGTCTAGGTCAATCAAATCTAAATCCAATTGCGGCTCGGTAAGGGTTAGTACATTGTGGGCCTGCGTCATGCCGTTTTCCTCTTGCTCCTTCTGTGCAAAACTAGAAGATCGAATCTCAATCTAGGTGATACTGAACGAATTTGTGTCTCCAATCCGAGACGGGGAAAGACTTTTCCGATTGTAGCTTTAATTACAACAAATGGGAGAAGATCTTTGCTTAAATTCTCTTGTGTCGATGCGATTTTAGCGACACGGAATGCTGTTTTAGCTCGGTCAATTCATAATCTGGCTCCTGCAAAAATTGGGTAAATGGCTGGAGGAATGAAATCCGATCACCCGATTGTCTGCGGTGTTGACCGGATAGCTAACAATCAAAGGAATTATGGGGTGGGTTAACTGTTCCCAATGGCAAGGGGAACAGCATCCCTATTGGCCCTTGCTAATTCCTTTAGTCCTTAGCCATTGTATTTAATTTGATCGGATTCTTACGGATAAATTTCATCCCTCATTGCTTTTAGGGGAATCTGGTTTTGGTACATATGCACCATGATAATAGAGCGCAAGCTCATAATATTAACTTAGCAACATTTTAGAAATTTGCGAGACAAATTTAAGATTTTCTCCAACAGTGCCATGGGGAGTGGGGAGTGGGGTTTTGGGGAAGTGGGGTTTTGGGGAAGTGGGGTTTTGGGGAGGTGGGGTGTGGGGTGTGGGGTGTGGGGTGTGGGGAGAATAAATAAAATAATCTCCTGTCTCCTGAATCCTGTCTCCTAAATCCTGAATCCTGTCTCCTGTCTCCTGTCTCCTGTCTCCTGAATCCTGACTCGGAGACTCCTAACCCCACCGACCAACTTGTTCAGCAAACCCTATCTAGACTTGTAGCATTTCTGGGGTTTTTTCCTTCTGCTGCAGTGCGACGTGGAGACGGTTTAAGGCGCTGACGTAGGCACGAGCGGAGGCGACAATAATATCGGTATCGGCCGTGCGAGCAGAATAGGTGCGTCCTTCGTAACGGAGACGGATAGTCACTTCTCCTAAAGCATCGATTCCCTCGGTAACTTCCCGCACCGAGAAAGAGATTAATTCGTTAGGAATCTGCACCACTCGATCAATCGCTTTGCAGAGAGCATCCACTGGCCCTGTCCCAATGGCCGCATCGGATAACTCGCTACCGTCGGGAGTGCGAATCGTTACCGTGGCCGTGGGCCGGGCGCTATTCCCACAGGACACTTGTACTAATTCAAGGCGGAAGTGATCGGGAACCGTATCGATTTCATCGTTAACAATAGCTTCTAGATCGCGATCGGTGATTTCCTTTTTGCGATCAGCCATTTCTTTAAACTGGATAAAAGCGTTATTAAGTTCCGTTTCCGAAAGTTCAAAACCCAATTCCTGTAAACGAGAGCGGAAAGCGTTGCGGCCAGAGAGTTTACCGAGGACGATCTGATTATGGGTTAAACCGATCGATTCTGCATCCATAATCTCATAGGTGAGTTTATGTTTTAACACCCCGTCCTGATGGATTCCCGACTCGTGTGCGAAAGCGTTAGCACCGACGATCGCCTTATTCGGTTGCACGATCATGCCGGTAAGATTAGAAACTAGGCGAGAAGTGCGATAGATTTCCTTGGTGTTGATCTTGGTTAAAGGTTCCGTGGACTCTGCTGGACGACCAAGGAAAGGATTAAAATAGGAGCGCCGGACATGAAGGGCCATCACTAACTCTTCTAGGGAAGCATTACCGGCGCGCTCACCGATACCGTTAATGGTGCATTCCAACTGACGAGCGCCATTTTTAACTGCTTCGAGGAAATTAGCCACCGCTAACCCTAAATCGTCGTGACCATGGACGGAGATAATCGCTTGGTCGATATTGGGGACATTTTCCTTAATTCCCCGGATTAAAGCCCCAAATTCTCTGGGGGTGGTGTAACCGACGGTATCGGGAATGTTAACGGTGGTGGCTCCTGCGGCGATCGCTCTTTCGAGGACTTGATAGAGGAATTCGGGATCGCTGCGGCCGGCATCTTCGGGGGAAAATTCCACATCATCAACGAAGGATTTGGCATAGGCCACCATTTCCGGCACAATCTCAAGAACTTCCTGACGAGTCTTCTTAAGTTTGTATTGGAGGTGGATATCGGATGTGGCTAGGAAGGTGTGAATTCTGGGCTTGGCGGCGGGTCTGAGCGCATCGGCGGCAGATTTGATATCTTTTTGAGTAGTGCGGGCTAATCCGCAAATAATCGGGCTATCAGCTTCGCTGCCGACGCTGCCGGCAATTTTCTGTACAGCTTCAAAGTCCCCCGGACTAGCGTGGGGAAAACCCGCTTCAATGACATCAACTCCCAGTCGTGCCAGTGCGCGGGCTATGGTTAGCTTCTCATCCACATTTAAAGCGGCACCCGGGGACTGTTCCCCATCTCGAAGGGTGGTATCGAAGATAATCACACGGTCTGGACTGGTATTCATAGTTTTTTTGTACCGTTAACGAACTTGGGAGTTGTTCCTCTGATTATAGCAGCCGGGGCCGAGGGGGTTGTTAAGGAAAATTGCGCTGAGAATTTCTCGACTTGCTCGCGCTTTTCCGGCTTGCCCTTTTTTTGGCTACCATAGAGGATATGGATAAATTGGCGAGGGAGTTAACAATGTTTGGCAAACCAGCGAAAGAACCGAACCCACCGGAGGTAAAAGACCTACAGGAGGTGATGTTTTCGATTAAGCAAAATCTCGAACCAGATCAGGATAAAACTGATATTAATCTTGTGGAGACTCCCCCGCCAGAGGTGGTTACTGTAGTTGAAAATATTAGTAAAATTCTCTCTCCCTATTTTATCGTTTTGGTGGGTTTATTTCTCTATGATCGGAATAGTTTTATCGGTTTTTTGTTAGTCTTTACGGGAGTTTTAGCAATTTTCGGAGTTTCTCTCAAGGATATTAATAAACTCATTGAAGAAGGGAAAAAGTTTTTCCAATCTAAATAGGTTTCTCGTATAGAGCAGTTATCTTAATGGTGAGATGGCCAGTCTCTAATGTTAGGAAACGGCTAGAAGGGAGCTTTTTTAAGTGAGCAGTAAACAGTGAACTGATACTAAATCCAGTTATTAAAAACTGATTATTTATTCTCCCCTTTGCATGAGTGCCTCTTGCATGAGTGCCTGTCCTGATATGTAACCTATACTCAACGGATTTAGTATGATAACTGAAAACTCACATCTGATAACTGATAACTGATAACTGATATAAGATTATGTCTTTAGTTGCATCTTTACTTGATCGAGTATCTCCTCAGAGTTTACAACAATTGCGGGCCAGCGATCGAGCTTGGCAAGCTTTGCGCTTAGAAAATCCGGTTATTCCTGCGGTAATTAATCAAAGTCAAGAATCTTTAGGAGAGACGGATTTTGATCTAGTGATTGCGGGGGGAACTTTGGGAATTTTCATCGGGGCTGCTTTGCAAACTAGGGGCTGGCGTGTGGCATTATTAGAAAGAGGTATTCTGCGCGGTCGTGAGCAGGAGTGGAATATTTCACGTTTAGAATTAAGCAGTTTTTTAGAGTTAGATTTATTGACCGAAGCTGAATTAAATCAAGCGATAGCGACGGAATATAATCCTGGGAGGGTGGGATTTTATCAAGGTTATGAGCTTTGGGTCAGAGATATTTTAAATATCGGTGTTGATCCGGTTTATTTGCTAGAGACTTTAAAAACTAAGTTTTTAGAAGCGGGAGGAAAGTTATTAGAAAATTCGGGGTTTAGCGGGGCGATTATTCATCCAGATGGAGTAATGGTTAAAACGGGAGAAATGACTTTAAAAACCCGTTTATTAATCGATGCCATGGGTCATTTTTCAGCAATTGCAAAACAGGCAAGAAAAGGAGAAAAACCGGATGGAGTTTGTTTAGTGGTGGGTAGTTGCGGTCAGGGTTTTCCCAGTAATGAAACTGGTGATTTGATTTATTCTTTTACCCCAATCTTGCACCAATGTCAATACTTTTGGGAAGCATTTCCCGCTAGGGATGGTCGGACAACTTATTTATTTACCTATCTCGATACCCATCCCGATCGCTTTAGTTTAGAATTTTTGATGGAGGAGTATTTAAGATTACTGCCGGAGTATCAAAAGGTGGATTTAGAAGCGGTAAAATTTCAGCGTTTTCTAGCGGGTTTTTTCCCTGCCTATCGTCAAAGTCCTTTAAAGATGCCTTGGTCAAGAATTCTGGCAGTGGGAGATAGTAGCGGTAGTCAATCTCCGGTAAGTTTTGGTGGTTTTGGGGCAATGGTCAGACATTTAAAAAGGCTAACTTTTGCCATCGAGGAAGCTTTACAAATCGATGCTTTAAACCGAGAAGATTTAGCCCTTTTACAACCATATCAACCTAATATATCGGTAACGTGGCTATTTCAAAAAACCATGAGTGTCCAGATATATGCTAACCCTAATCCCAATCAAATTAATGACTTAATGAGTGGAGTTTTTCGGGTAATGGATAAGTTGGGAGATGAGGTCTTAAAACCATTTTTACAGGATGTGGTGCAGTTTTCTTCCCTCTCAAAAACTTTGCCTTTGGTTAATCCTCAATTAGTTTTACCGATGATTCCGCAAGTGGGTATCAGTCCTTTTATCGATTGGACGGGACATTATTTTAATTTAGCTTTGTATAGTGGTTTATATCCCTTGGCAGCCACCTTAAAACCTGTTTTAGAAAAGTTACCCGACAAGCAAAAATATCTTTACCATCGTTATTTAGACAGTTGGAAATATGGCTCTGGGGGAGATTTTATCAGTAAACTGATAACTGATAACTGATAACTGATAACTGATTTAATCTTTATCTTGAAAAAATTGTTGATCGAGATAATTAACTTTAGCATAGGGTTCTAAAGCGGAGAGAATTTGTCGGCCATAACTGCGGGCATTGACACGATTATCGAGGACAGCCACACAACCTTGACACTCCCGGAGAGACTGGACAGATTGCTGAATTTCCCTCACTGCTGTGGGTAAAAGATAGGCACGAAACCAGTCGAGATGTTGTCGTTTGTAGTAAGCAATTTTGCCAGCAACGAGAGGATTTTCGGGGGATGGTAAGGGTAAAGTAGCGATAATTAATAAACTGGGAGTCGGAAATTTTTCTTGATGGGTTTGCCAGAATTGCCAACCACAAACCAGAATAGTATTATTATTAATCTCAGTTTTTTCCACTTGCACTCGCGAACCGTAATCGGCTGCGATTTGGGTGGCAATTTGTGCCTTGAGGGGAACATCTTCAATGAGGATTACTATCGGTTGTTCACTGGTATGATTAGCGCTAACTAATTCTCGCACTTGCTTTAATAACATCGGTTGAAATTCGGGTGTGTTGGGGGCGCTGATGCGATCGGGTAGATATAAATGAATATATTCACTTTCGCGATCAGCTGCAAACTTTAGAGTTAAAATATCTCCGATACCCTGATTTTGACGGTATAAATTAGCGGATTTTTCGCTATCTAAAAAACTGCCGATTAAAACAAAGGGTTGCTGCTGCCAAATCGGTTTGAAAAAACTAGCCACCTCCAAAGGACTGATTTTTAGGGTAAATTCTTCTCGATCTCGATCTACTGATGTCCAGAGGAGATAATTATGCTCGGGGATTTTTGCCGCTAAAAGTTGCCAAGCAGAATCAGTGGCTAAGTCTTGATCCAAGCGTTGCAGGAGAGCAATTATATATTCTTTTTCTTTGGCATCAATAAGATAGCAATTATAGGGATTAATGGGATGACCAAGAATACTTTGGCCAAGTTGTGCTTTAATTAAGTCTATAACCTCTCTATGCTGGGGATATGCTGACCCTAAAGCGAACCATTGTTCGGGAGTAATGGTGACGGTGAGATAATCTACTAGACAAGTTTCTAAATCTTCGGCTCGATCGATTATCGTCGGGATATTTTGGGGAAAATGACCGAGATTGTCCAATTTATCCTCTAACCATTGTTGGGGTGTGGTGAGGAGTAAACCGGTAAAATTAGCGGGAAAGCGATCACTTTTGAGGATATCTCGCTGAGTTTGTAACCATGCTTGCAGATGGGGGATTTCCACTTCTAACAGTAGGTTGACTTCTGACTCCGGGGCAACAATTAGAACAGGTGTATTAGCTAAAAGAGCCGGGGTGAGATAACTGAGACAATAACGGGTGAGAGTAGTTCCAGTTTGTATGAGAGAGGAACGTTTTAGGCGTAAAGCTCTAGCCACCAGTCGCCCCATAGTGAGATGATGAGACCAGTAAAAGCGCCCTTGTTCCCGTAAAAAAGCGCGCAGGGAAGAATGAACCGCTGCTTCTAATAAAACCATCTCATCTCAGTTATTGGTTATCAGTGATCGATCATAGCCTTGATTTTGCCACTGATTGCACTCCGAGAGTCCTGAAGGGGTGATTTATACCATTTTTCAAAAGTAATAGCAGAGATGGTTAATTGCCCTCACCCCCAACCCCTATCCCAGAAAGGGAGAGGGGAGTAGGAGGCAAGAGGCACTCTTGCCTCATCTCAACAAGCAATTTAAATTCGCGGGCAGCTTAGGATTTTTGACCACGACGAGATAGTAAGATACCGATGGCACCGATACCGAAAATACCCAGTGTCATCGATGGTTCGGGGATAGGAGCGGGACTGATGGTGATAAACATTCCAAAAACGTTATCATCATTGCTTGGGTTTTTTGTTGTTAAGCGAAGGAAGGTATCTCCAGGTAAGATAAAAGGAGCGGGATTAGCGCTATTGCCAAGAGCGAGGTTGTAGTATTCGTCATCTGGATTAGTGTGCATAGGGTTAGCGGTTGGGTCGACATTGGCAGGATTATCACCTATTCCCCCAACAGTTATTAAGTTTCCATTGTCTGAGAGTTCACCAGTAGTGCGGTCATCCGCCCCTCCTGCACTTGTGGTCAATCGTCGATTATTGGTCGAATTAGTGGTTACGTCAATCTGGGTGAATTGCCCACTCGGTTGACGGCTGAAACTAGAGGCGAGTGAAACCAGAAAATCTCCTCCAGTGTAAGGACTAGCAAAATTAAACTGAACTGTGTCTCCTGTGGTGGACAGTTCCCCGTCCAAGATAACGGAGGTAAAACCTTGGGTAGAAGGATTGCTGTAGGCAACAACAAGAACCTCACCATCGTTATCGCCATTCTCAACGATATTAAAGTTTTGGAGTCCTCCCGTAAAAGATGAGGCGATGATACTGGTAACATCCCAACGGGCGGTGGTAGCTGGGTTACTATTCGGACTAAGAATAGTTGCTGAACTCACGGGAAGTGTCGTCCCATGAAAAATTACGTCGTAAACTGGACTGCTATCCCAGACGGAAGCGGCATAGAGATAAGCCCTCTGAATAGTAGAACCTGTGGGTATATTGGCTTGAATAACTCCGTTGTTAGAGAGGCTTCCGAAGCCGTCAATAGAAAGGGCAGCGTCGGGAATGACTTCTCGTACTATGAAACCAGCGGAAGCAGGGGCAATGTTTAGGCAAAGTCCAAAAGTAATCCCTAGGGGGAGCAATGAATAAGCAAGTTTTTTCATGATGAGCAACTGGCAACAACTTTCAGATTATAGCGTTTATAATGAAGATGAAGTATGGCGGTATTTGTCATCATCTCTGGACGATCAGATAATATTCCGACGTTCCGCCGTTCCGTCGTTCTCTAAAACCAGAAACTTCGTATCTCACTGTTAAGATAACTGCTAATAGACTGCATATCTATTCATAATTTGTTTAAGTCAAATTTTTCAAAGGTAATGGCAGAGATGGTTAATTGCCCTCACCCCCAACCCCTCTGCCAGAAGGTTGTTTTTTGGTATTTTTGAGACAGGTTGAGAGTTTCCAGCTTAAGATTTTCTTTGTTTAGGATAGACATAGTGTGCTAACAGACTTAAAAAACATTGGCTGTAAAAGATTACTTTTGCAATTAGCTTTGACAAATCTCAACCTAGTCTAGATCAGAAGCGGGAAGCAATGGCAACAATTTAATTTAGTCCGACTATGAGCATACAGCCTTTATACAAAGACTTGTGTGATTTGACGCAGTAAAAGAAGTATTTAAGGACACAAGTAAGCTAAAACACGCGTAATTAGTCAGCGCAATAAGAAGTTTTAATTGAGAAGGGACAGAACCCTGACAGGGGCTGTATTATAGAGGACATGGAAATTAACGACCGACTAGAACGCCGGAACTATTCCATCAAATTAGTTACTTCCAGAGAACCAACTTGAGCCACTTTGCACACTTTTGTCTTTTTGTCAAATTTTGTGTTAAGAAAGATGTGACACCGAATCCGTTTTTAATAGTGTGATTAACTCCCAAGTTATGGATTGTTTTTCCCTGCTCCCCGCTCCCTGCTCCCCACTCCCCACTCTCCACTCTCCTATACCTTTTAAATAGGATTTAGTATGACTAATGGATAGGCCTGCTACGAATAAGGAAAAATGATATTGGTATTGATATTTTGAGCTTATGCTGTCCCATCTGCTTTTTACTTGCGACTTGGTGTGAGATGATCTAGAAATGTGTATTTCATGACAAGGATAAAGAAAAGTAATGGCAGAAATTCAGTTTTCCAAGGGGTTAAAAGAACCTGTTGTTCCCGATATCCGCTTAAGTCGCACTAAAACGGGGGAGAAAGGATCGGCAAAATTTTATTTTGAGCAACCGACTATCCTAGGAGATCAACAAACCGAGGAAATCACGGGGATGTATCTCATTGATGAGGAAGGGGAAATCGTCACCAGGGAAGTAAAAGGCAAATTCATCAACGGTAAACCCACGGCGATCGAAGCTACGGTTATTTTCAATTCTCCCGCAGAGTGGGATCGTTTTATGCGTTTTATGGAACGTTACGGTAGCGAAAACGGTCTAGAATTTACTAAATCTTCCTGATTTGGCCCTTAGCTTTCGGCAATCTGTCAAAAAACCCGCATTCAGGATAGATGCGGGTAGAAGTGAAAAATCAGAGGAAAAACCTATTTAACTGCCAACAATTCCACATCGAAAAGTAAAGTCGCGTTGGGAGGAATTACCCCACCGGCACCCCGCGCACCATAACCCAATTCTGGGGGGATAATTAAGGTACGCTGTCCACCGACTTTCATCGATGCGACTCCTTCATCCCATCCTTTGATCACTTGACCCACTCCAATGGTAAAGGTAAAAGGTTGATTGCGATCCTTAGAACTATCGAATTTTTTGCCGTCTGTGAGAGTTCCCGTGTAGTGAACAGTCACTTTTTGACCTTTTTGGGGACTTTCTCCGGTTCCTTCCACAATATCGATGTATTTTAGTCCCGAATCGGTGGTAACTGCTTGATCTAAATCCATGGAGATGATTTCCTTATTAATACTTTGAGTGATAGCGGGTGGAGCGATTTCTGCGGCGATCGCATTGGTTTTTTCCCCTCCACCAAAGAGGGAAGCAACGATTAAAAATAAGCCACAAACCGCAATAATAGCAAAACTGAGCAAGATTTCGCGCATTGATTTCATAGTTCCCTAACGCCAGAGTTTATTCTCTAAGTCTCTCACCTGCCGTTCTAATCTATCAATCCTTCCCCGCAGTTCATCCATTTCCGATTGTCGGGGAACCCCTAAATCCTGCAAGATATTGCGGATATAGCGTTCTAAGTTATTCTCGAAGCTCCCTTGTTCAGACTTCATCTGTGTCATCAGATCATCGACAAAGTTTTTAGCCTGATCGGAATTGATTTTACCGTCTTTTACTAATTCGTCGCTCACTTCTTTGATCTTTTCTGCCACCATGGAAGTAGTACCAATACCCATCAGCAGCAATTGTTTAATCCAGTCGCTATTATCCATTGTTTTCACACCTGTCAAGGAGACGGGGATAAAAATATCCCTATTCCATTATGGACTTTTGCGGCGGTAACGGCAGAGCGATCGAGTAGATAACCCCCCAAAGTTATCCCCGTGGAACTCCCCCCATCTAGGTTTAAACCGTCCTTTGCCGACATTAACAGCAAAATTCGGGCTAATTCGCCTAAACTTGCCCCCCGTCCCCCGACACGATTATGGATAGCCACTAGCAAAATTTTTCCTTCTCGGCTGACTGCGATCGCACTGCGGGAAGCTTGTTGATTTTGGAATGCAGGACTAAATTTTTCGGCATTTCCATCCAAAACTATGCGCCCATTCTGCAATAATAGGGGGCCAGCACCTAAAATCTGAGGATAATTAGCAAAATCTCCCGGTAGGGTGACGCTATCGAGGTTGACTCTTTCACCAATATTTAAATTAATATCTGTCTTTCGGCAGATGACTAAATAGCCGTTTTCCGGTATGTTTATACTATCCTGTGGGAAAAGATTATTTAATTTCTCCGTCACGCGATCGCCTTGAACGACTAACCCGGTTTCGCGCTCGGTGAGGGGATGATAATTACTCCCCCAATCGCGAGTATAACGACTGCAGCCGGCTGTCAGGAAAGCACTATTTAACTGGGTTAGGGGAAAACGTTGTCCGGTGGCAGTAATGAGAGTTTCCTCTAAACTGAGGCGATCGATCCTGATCTGACCACGATTATCCCATGCGATCGCTCCTCGGTTTAAAATTGGTCCAGATAACCATTTGCCATCCACACGAATTGCCCCCAAAGGTAACTGATTATTACGATTAAAAAAGCCGCCATTAATCATCGCTACTGCGTTACTTTCGCTATTAATCATGATCAGGGGATTAGTGCCGCGCATTGAGGTGGAATTAGCGGTGATTGGTTTAATAGTTATCTGAGGATTTCTGGGATCGATTTCTAACCAAGTCACGGGAAACCAATCTTTGTCTAACTGGATATATTTTTGATTCCAGATTAACCCTGGTTGCCAAACAATGCGCTTTTCATCCATAGCATCGGGACGAGAATCAATGATAATTCGGGGAGGATTATCCACACTGCTGATCTGTAATCCGTAGGCAGTGGGAAGGTTAATTTTTAAACGACTGATCACCCCATTATTTTCTAAGGAAGTGATCTGAGTGGGTAAGTTATTATTGGAGTTACCTAGATCATCTTCATCGTTATTTTGATTACTGTTGCTGATAGTTTGGGGTTGAAACTTAGAGATAAGGGATTGCTGGGCATTTCCTTCTAGGGTAATCACTGCTTGATTTTTTGCCTGACTAACTTGCCAAAAGGTCGGGCGATCGAGTTGAATAATAATCCTTTGTACTGCTCCATAATTTTCTAGCTGAATATCTTGCATCTGAGGAGCAGGAAAGTTAATAGTTAAACTATCACCATTAATAGTGGTTGTTGCCCCCATTGTTAGTAAAATATCCGTAACGTCCAGCCAGCGATCGGAACCGATTAAATTAGCTGATAAAGTTTGTAAATTAAACCAGTTGATCGGTTGCTTTTTCGGATCATTTGTGCTAAGAAAATCCATGCCAAATAATTGTCTTGCTCCCGTGTCACCCATGGCGATTCTGGTACTATTTGCTGCTGTCCACTGTCGCCAAGAAACGGGCAAAGAACGACCATTAAGAATAATTTTTTTTCCCTGTTGCTGGGTTGATAAATCCCTAGCAGCTAAAGTTATTGGTGATCTGTGATCGGCTAAAGATATAGCTGGACTGCCAAGAATTATCAAGGAAGTTACCGTTAAACAGATAGATTTGATAGTAAGGGAATTTATAAGCATAATTATCCCCTTAAATCCCCTTGGTTAAGATAATAAAGAGCAATGATTTTTTCCGTGACTTCTGTAATAGTGAGATGATCGGTATTAACTTCGAGTGCGTCTGTGGCTTTTCGCAGGGGTGCTAGGGAGCGATTACTATCCAAATAATCCCTTTTTTCAATCTCTTGGGTTAATTCTGCGAGACTAATACCCCCATTTCCCTGCGCTTCTAAGTCTTTTAATCTCCTTCTCGCTCTTTCTTCGGGTGTCGCTGTCAAGAAAATCTTTAATTCCGCTTCTGGGAAAACATTAGTACCAATATCCCGACCTTCCACAACTATTCCCCCCGACATTCCCATCTGTCTTTGCAGGGTGACTAACTGCTGTCTCACCGCTTTTTGAGCGGCAATTCTGGACACTTGCGAGGTAATTGCGGGAGAGCGAATCTCTAAAGTCACATCCTGCCCGTTAATCTTCACTATAGTCACATTTTCGGGACTATCGGCCGGGATTATTTCTATCTTCGCTAAAGATAATAACTCGGCGATGGCCGCTTCTGCGGACAAATCCAGACCGGAATTCACCACTAACCATGTCACCGCGCGATACATCGCACCGGTATCGAGATAGGTTAACCCCAATTTTTCGGCTACTAAGCGCGTTACCGTCGATTTTCCTGCTCCAGCAGGTCCATCAATAGCGATAACTGCCCGACGTTGACGCAAGATAATATTATCAATTAAACGGGTTTGACCGATCGATCCAGCGATCGCTAACAGTCCCCCTGTCTCGATCTGCTCGATCGGTTGTAAACTCTGGGGATGGACTAAATCCAGATACTGAGGGCGAAATTCTAGCACTCTGTCGAGATTTTTTTGCACAATAGCCAGTAGTTTTTCCCTTTGTCTTTCCCCTAAACGAAAACTTTCGAGAGCTAATTGCAAACTTTTGACGATAATTGTCGCTTTTTCCCTTTCTGTCGCCGATAGATACTGATTGCGAGAACTAACTGCTAATCCCGATGTTTCTCGCACTGTAGCACAAGCGCGAATCTCGATCGCTAAATTTAAATCCCTGACTAATTGCCGGATAATCGCTAACTGTTGGGCATCCTTTTCGCCAAAATAGGCGATCGTCGGTGCAATAATATTAAACAACCGCGTGACAATTGTGGCTACTCCCTGAAAATGTCCCGGACGAAAAGCACCACATAACCCGCTAGTCAGAGAAATCGGGGGAACAACTGCGGTTATCTCCTCAGAATCACCAATTCCTAAAGTTTCCGCACTGGGAGCAAAAATAGCAGCAACTCCCAAAGATTCACACAATTGGCGATCGCTGTCAAGGCTGCGGGGATAGCGAGAAAAATCCTCTGTGGGGCCAAATTGTAGAGGATTAACAAAAATACTAACCACAGTCACCTCCGCTTCCGTCACTGCGCGTCGAATTAGACTAGCATGACCTTTATGGAGAGCGCCCATGGTTGGCACGAGGGCAATACTGTGATCATGGCGATAATCAGCCAAAAAAGTGCGTAAACCGGGGATTGTTGTGAATATTTGCACAGGGTTCACTCCTTTAATAGCCTATTCCACTACTATTCGCCAGGGGATGCTGCCCGATGATCGATTCGGCTGCTTCCAGGGAATCGGTTTTAAATAATAACATCCCATCGCCTCTTTCTAGCCAATAACTCGTTTTTGTCTCCCGTCCTGTCTCGGTTAACCGCTGCATATATGCTTGTTTGACAAACCGGGGCATAATTTTTTTCAGGACAATGACCGGTAAGCAACCCGACAATTATATAGATTAATGGCAAAAAAGACTTGACAAAATCCCTCGATTTGACCTATACTTTTTATTATAATGGGAATCCGTGCCGAAATATATATAAGCCTTTTTAGTCCGGACTATTTAAAAAAAAACTTTCTGCAATTACAACCCCAAAAAAACCTTGAAACAATATCAATTAATACACTTGATCGGTGAATCGAATAGGGAACCTTCGATCGAGTCGAGGGGGAATTAATCAGCAGTAATCAAGTTCCCCTATCCGTTGTCACGATTTGGCTAAAACGAAACCTAGATCATCAATTTCAATTTATCACCCTCAAACCCCGAAAGGAAAAATAAACCATGGCGCAACTATACGAAGAAGTGACCCTAGCCCGCGACGTTCCCGAATACAATCTTAAGCAGGGTGATTCGGCGATTCTTGTCGATATAGTTGCCCATCCGAAGGGGGGTGAGGAAGGATATGTTTTAGAACTATTCAACGAAGTAGAAGAATCGGTTAACGTCGTCATTGTCCCGAAATCGGCGATTCAAGAAGGGGAAAAAGAAGGTTCTTCGTTACTTGGTATGGTTCGATATAGGGGCATAAATTGACTAAATCCTGATCTGGCAAGAGACTTAATTGATTAGTTCGTTCTAGAGCGAAAACAATTGACAAAAATCGCAGTAATGTCTGTCTCTATCGGGGTTTCATTCCTTATAACCCCCTCTATTGCATAACACAAATAGATTAATACTAAAAAAGAGTTGACAAAATCCCTCGATTTGACCTATACTTTCTAGTATAATGGGAATCCGTGCCGAAATATATATAAGCCTTTTTACTTCCGCTATAAGTTTGTCCGAGAAGCAATCGAGAAAACCATAAACGGGTCATTGGAGGAGCCTTATGCCAGAATCTAGATCTGAGATTATTTCAGTTAAAGTTAAAGAAAATGTCACCATGTTAGTGGAAGCGAGAAGTTTCGGTGGTGAACGGGAAGTATCCGATCAAATATTTGACTTTCAAAGTGTGGCTGATACAATTGAGGCAGTTACTGAATCGATCGCTGCTACGATAAGTAAAGTGCAGCCCAAAAAGGCGACTGTAGAATTTGGGGTAGAAGTCAGGGTAAAATCTGGTAAACTAACCGCTTTAATTGTGGAAGGTGAAGGAAAGGGAAATTTAAAAATTACCCTAGAATGGGGAGGATAAATTGATTAAATGCTTACCCCGGAATCTCTACCCCCGTACACTGTCAGGTTAAAGTTAATCTATGGGTCAGGAACAGGCTTTTTTGTGGGACAAGGGTTAATTTTGACCTGTCTTCATGTGGTGAAAGATGCGCGGGATAATCAGGAGACTATCGAGATAATTTGGCAAGGTCAAATTTCTGGGGCTAAAATTATCCACTTGCCGAATCTAGACGAGATCGATCTGGCTCTTTTACAATTAAACTCGTCTTTAGATCACAAATATGTCGATTTTGATCACGATTTACAATTAACAGATAAATTATACACTTTTGGCTATACCAACGATTATCCGAACGGTGATCCTAGTGACTTTGAGTATATAGGTTTAACGGGGGATGAAAACCCCCTAATCAAGTTTAAATTAGGGCAAGTACAACCCGGTTTTAGTGGTTCACCTCTGTTAAATTTACGCACGGGGAAAGTGTGCGGAGTGGTGAATAAAACCAGAGATGAGTACAGTGATTTAGGAGGAAGAGCGATTCCAGTTCAGACTATTTTTAAATATTTTCCGCAATTACAACCCCAAAAAAATGCCCATAATCCTTTTAAACCCACTTCCGGAGGTATTGAAGAAATTCAGCAGATTTTTGGACGGGAACAAGAAATTAAAGATATTTTTGAGGTTTTAAATTCCGGCAGTAGTGCTGCTATTATCGGGGAAAGGGGAACGGGAAAAACCACCCTGCTTTGGGGAATTTACCATCAAGCAAGGGAGTATTTACTTAGTCATCGACAACCCTTGTATCTAAACTTAGAAGGATTAGCAGGAGATAAGGATTTTTATTATGAATTATGTAATCAGATTGGTATAGCTGCGAATTACGATAAACCGCTCAAAGGAACTAGATTAACTAGGGAATTAGAAAAACACAAAATCCTGTTATTATTGGATGTGGTAGATAATATGACTCAAAAATATTTCAGCTATCAGCTTAGAAGTCAATTAAGAGAGTTAGCCAATCGTCCCGATCCACCTTTAAGATTAGTAGTAGCGGCTAATCGTTCCCTTGATGTTTTATTTCCTGATAACAAAGGAGGTGATTCACCTTTCCAGGGAATTTGTCAACAATTTCCGATTAAATTATGGGATGAAGCTAAAATTAAAGAGTTTATTAGTCATCGTCTAAGTCAAACTGGAGTGACTTTTACTGAGGAGGAAATAAGTTCTCTTGTTAGGCACAGTCAAGGAAAGCCGCGAGAGGTGATGCAAAATTGTTTTAAACTTTATCAAACCAAAGTCAATAACTCAGCATCCCGAACTTAGGTTATAACTAAACAATAAGTTGATTTAATTTTGGGTTTGATCCTACCTTGATAAGGGGGGTGCTGAATAGTAGGGTTGATTCATGAATCAACCCTACCTTGATAAGGGGGGTTTGATCCTACCTTGATAAGGGGGGTTTGATCCCCCCTGCCCCCCTTGATAAGGGGGGTTTGATCCCCCCTACCCCCCTTGATAAGGGGGGTTTGATCCTACCTTGATAAGGGGGTTTGATCCTACCTTGATAAGGGGGTTTGATCCCCCCTACCCCCCTTGATAAGGGGGGTGCTGAATAGTAGGGTTGATTCATGAATCAACCCTACCTTGAGTAACACCTAACTACTTAATAAACCATCACCGGGTAAATAGCTAGAGATAAAAATTATGAAGGAAAGCACCGTCCCCAGAATTAATCTCGCTCCTAAACTCAAACGCGATTTATCTTTATGGAATCCCTTTGATTATCTTTTGCTGTTGTACTGGGTGTTTTATTTTCCCCAAGCAGTGCGCTGGTATGTGGAAACGAGAGGCGGCGGCGATAAATTAACAGAACAGAAAACATGGCGCGATAAAATACAATTTCTCCGCGACCATCCCGTACAATTGCGTCTAGGGATTCAGGGTCTTCTCTTAACTGTAATTACCCCTCTGATTATCTGTAGCATAATAGCAGCAAATTTAGGACTTTCTGTTGATTGGGTGGGCGTGGTGTTGGGCGTGGTGTCGGGCGTGGCGTTGGGCGTGGCGTTCGGCGGCGTGGTGTTGGGCGTGGTGCTGGGCGTGGTGCTGGGCGTGGTGTCCGGCGTGGTGTCCGGCGTGGTGTACCGCGTGTTGTACCGCGTGTTGTGGGTGGTGGTGTTGCGTGTGATGTCGGGCGACGTGGTGTCGGGCGTGGTGTGGGACGCGGTGTTGGGCGTGGTGTTGGGCGTGTTGTTGGGCGTGGTGTCGGGCGTGGTGTCGGGCGTGGTGTGGGACGCGGTGTTGGGCGTGGTGTTGGGCGTGGTGTCGAGCGTGGTGTTGGGCGTGGGGTGGCGCGTGGTGTCCGGCGGGGTGTTGGGCGTGTTGTTCGGCGTGGGGTGGGGCGTGGGGTTCGGCGTGGGGTTTATATTCGCCTTTTTCCGTCTTGATAATTGGCTAATCGGGCTTTTGGCTGGTCCCCAAGGGCGACTTTTTCCCCGTATTACCCTTCTACCGCTGCCGGGGTTAACCTCGACTCTACAACAATGGTTACAGCAAGACTGGGAAACGGCTATTAATAACCTCAATCAATACTTTCGGTACAGCTGCCAGTTTATTCCTGTCCTTGTCGCCGTTAATCGCGTTTTATCGCAATTCCCAGAGGCAGAAATTATCTATCGCGTCTCCCGTCTGGCAGAAAATCCCTCCGATTGGCAATTGTTAAAATATGCGTCCGCAAAACCGTTTTCTTTTCCTGACAGCAAAATCCGTCTAGATACCCCTGCTCGCGCCGCCGCCGCTGGTTTTTGGTATCTTCACCAACGGGACACCGAAAAAGCCGAAAAAGCCTTTGCTGTGGTACGTTCCCTCGCCTACGGGGAAGAAATGTATAGCCTCGCCCAAACTTTACACCGATTTAGTCTGGCAGCAACTCCCGATAGTATCGCTTCCCTGAAGGTTGCCCCCATTGCCGCAGAACCGTCATTACGTCCGCAAACTTGGCAAGCTATCAGCAGTTTAAATCTAGTTATCACAGAAATGGCTTTAGTCCAGAGAAGTTACTCCCAACAGGTCAGATCCCTCGCTCTTAATCGGATTATCGGGGAATTAATCGATATAGCCGACCAACAGGCGGCCAATTTACCCCCAGCAGAAAAAGAATTAATCCTTTCCATCGTCCTAAAATGGCTAAAAATTAGCGCATCCATCGCGGGAACGGTGGGAACGGTAACTATTACCCAACCGATTCCTAATCCCTACATTATCGGTGATCCGGTGATCGGTAAACGCTTTGTTGGTCGTGAGGATATCCTGCGGGAACTTCAGTCAATGTGGTCGGGAGATAACCTATCCTCCGTGGTTCTCTATGGTCATCGTCGCATGGGTAAAACTTCGATTCTACGCAATCTGGAGGCCTATCTTCCACCAAATGTCTCGGTTATCTACATTAATTTACAGCGCTTGGCCACAGTAACCAGCCTAGCCGAAGTTCTCCTGACTATGGCTGAGGAAATCGCCCAAACTTTGGCAATTGATGCCCCAGAAGAGGAAAAAATCTCCCAACATCCAGAAATGTATTTTAATCGTTATTTAGACCGTCTGATGCGCCAGATTCTGCCGGAAAAAGCTAAAACCGGTTTAATTATTGCCCTCGATGAGTTCGAGATAATTGAGGATTTAATCGAAGCGAATACCCTCCCCCAGAATTTCCTCGGCTATCTGCGTTCCCTTGTCCAGAGTAGTCCGCGTCTAGCTTTTGTTTTTGCCGGATTACATACCCTAGAGGAGATGACTGCCGATTATTTTCATCCTTTTTTTGGCAGTGTTTACCCGATTCCAGTTAGTTTCCTCTCTCCTGAATCTACTCGCGTTATCCTCGCTAATCCCGTTGGGGAAGACGAGGATTTTCCCCTAGACTATACCCCATCCGCTTTGGACAAAATTTATCAACTTACCCACGGTCAACCCTATTTAGTACAACTGATCGGCTTTCATCTGGTACGTTTTTATAATAAACAGGTCTTTGAGTTGCAACGTCCCCAAGATATTCGTTTTCAGGTGGAAGATGTGGAAAAAGCCATCGATGACGAGTTTTTCCAAAGGGGGAATTATTATTTTACGGGTGTCTGGAAACAGGCTAAACAAGATGCGGCCGGACAACAGGAAATTTTAATAGTTCTTTCTCCCCATCTGCAAGGATTAACCCGGGCAGATTTACTGTCCAGCACCGGATTAACTGACACAACTCTCGACTGGGCCCTAAAAACCCTTGAAAATCATCATGTCATCGAATGCCAAGACTCCCGTTATCGGATTGCTGTGGAATTATTCCGTCGTTGGGTATCGGAAACGAAACAAGAAACAATGACCTAAATTCTTTTGTTATATTTTTGGCTAATATCTCAGCCCAGAATGGGACTTGCTTAATAAATGTGAAATGTAGGCAAGGTAAGGGTTTTGGGGGTCTGTCTTGCGAAACAGGTGCAAGGAGAGAATCGTGCTTCAAAACCTTGCGTCTTCATCGGCCCGCGTCCTGTAGGGGCGAAGCATTCGGGCAATAACCTATCACTGAAACCGTAGATTTTCTATCCGAATGCTTCGCCCGTACTTTTTTAGCAAACCCCAAATAGGGGGGTTACAGGGCAGCACGGATTCCCACTATAACAAAATAATAGAACAAATCTGGAAATTTGTCAAGGCCTTGGCAATTTTCCGGTTAAAATTGTTTGTTGAGATGGGGTCAGGGACAAGACCCGCCCGGCCCCGACGAAAAACTTTAGTATAATCAAGAACACTGAGTATTTATTAGCTTTTCTGTCTAAGATTGATGTTAAAGGCTGTTCTGTTCGATTTTAATGGGGTGATCATCAATGATGAACCAATCCATCAAGAGTTAATCAATGAAATCTTGCTCGGGGAAAATTTGCTGCCCCTAGGGTCGGAATTTGCGGAGTTATGTCTGGGAAGAAGCGATCGCGTCTGTTTGCGTAATGTTCTCACCCGTCGCGGTCGTCAAGTAACCGAGGAGTATCTGACCAAGTTAATTAACAAAAAAGCGAGTTTATACCGAGAAAGATTAGGAAAATTAGAGAAAATTCCTATTTATGAAGAGATATACTCTTTTTTAAAACGGGTTAAGGCCAGGGATCTACAAATCGGTTTGGTGACGGGAGCAATACGCTCGGAAGTAGAATCAATCTTGCAACAGACGGGCCTTGGGGATTACTTTAGTGTCATTGTCACCGGGGATGATATCAGCACCAGTAAACCTCAACCGGATGGTTATTTACTGGCCGTAGAAAGATTCAATCGTTGGAATTTTAATCTACAGTTGCAACCCTGGGAATGTCTGGTGATTGAAGATACTTTTGTCGGTTGCGAAGCGGCAAAAAGAGCGGGAATGCAGGTGGTGGGAATCGCTCATACCTATCCCTTCCATTTTATGCAGAGAGTGTCCAACTGGGCGATCGATAATTTCTCCCAATTAGACCTCGATCGCGTGGAGAAAACTTTTAGCCAAATCGGGGAAATAACCGAGCGATCGGGATTTTTAGGCAATCTATGACCATCTAGAGGCGATTAACAAGCTGAAAATCCCTACTTGCAAAAATCGGCAATTCGTGTTATACTAACGAAAGTGCTAAGAAAATGCGGGTGTAGTTTAGTGGTAAAACCCTAGCCTTCCAAGCTAATGATAGGGGTTCGATTCCCCTCACCCGCTTAGGCTGTTGTGCAGTAAACGTCTAAGGAATTATCGGTAATATCAACGGCGATTCTGACTTAGAGATCGCTATCTTCTAAATATCTCCGCAAGTCTTTGGTACGCTGCTCGGTGACATTTGCCAAACAATTACTGTAAATCATGGGAGCTATAGAGCCTCCCTCATAGGCACTTCTTTCAAATTCGCAACTGCTGTCTCTAAACTTAATCCAAGCTTGTTGGGCAGCAATTAATTTTCGTTTGCGAGCAGCTGACAGTTTTGGCAGTAGTTGTCGATAAACTTGATTTAACTTGCGATCGGCGTTTTGATAAGCGATGCTGGCACAAATGTTCATTTCGCTTTGAGTCTGGGGATTGTTACAGTTAGGATTTTGAGCTAGTTGCAAGTTTGTCGCTGCAGATGTGGGACTTGCAATGCTAGGGGTAGCCATCCCGACAGCAAACAAACTCGCTATGCTTAATACGGTTAGTAAAAACTTACCCATGGATACTTATTTTAATGACGGTAAGAAGAAGATAACAGAAATGCGATCAAACCGACCATAGCTTTTTCATTCTGCTCGATTCGTTGGTTGGCTTGGTTAACCCTATTTCATTATTTCCAAAAAAGAAAATTAGAGGAGTTGATAACTAAAAAACCCAGACGGGAACTCTTTTATAAGCAGGAGTCCCACAGCGAGGATCGATTTTAGCTTTGAATAAAACATTGGTTTCGGGATAGAACATAAAGCCAACACCTTCGCGAATCGGACCGAAAATAAGTTCGATATTTTCTAATTTGCCGGCATCTCCTTGGACGGTGACTCGTTGATGTTCTTGAAAGCCCGCTTTTTTGGCATCTTCGACGTTCATTAATAAACAATGACGGTGGGGCATTCCCCGGTATTTATCGCCCACTTGATAAACGACGGTATTATGTTGTCCATAACTGCGTCCTGTTCCGAGAATCAGGGTAATTCCGGGGGCATTTTCCGGTTGGTTGAAATCTTGCTTTTGCGGCGCTTTTAAAGTGGGTAAAGGGGTGACAGACATTTGCGCTTTTCCGGTTGAGGTCGGAAAATGGGGTTCGGTAAAAATCCTTCCACTAATGGTAAATTCTGTTTGGGTTTGATCTAATTGCCCGATTTTTTGATAACCCGGAATCGTTTTGGCGATTAACTGACGAATATAGGCGGTGTCGTCTAATCTCGACCAATCAATCGGGTTTGTGCCTAAAACTTTGACGGCAATGTTGGTTAATAGTTCTACTTCCGAGATGACATCCACATCGGAACCCTGTAGATGACTGCTTCCCCGCTCGTTAAAACGGACAAAATTATTGCCCGATTCGGTTGTTGTCGGGTGAGGATTTTCAAAACGAGCGAAGACGGGTAAAATTACCGTATTTTGTCGGGCTAATCCCTGAAAATGTCCTAAATTTGGCTTAGTAGCTACATAAAAAATCGTATCAATTTGAGCTAAGGCTTTTTTGGCTTGATTTAAATCTGGATTTGCCCCATAAAGATTACCTCCCAAACAGAAAAGAGTGTTAATTTTTCCCCGTTCGGCAGCTTCAATTAATGCCCTGGTATCATAACCGCCAGTTATATTTAATGGCTTTCCTAAAAGTTGAGAAAGTGCCTCGGCGATTTCCCGACGTAATTTCACCGTAACGCCCATAGAACCGAAGCCCTGTACATTAGAATGACCTCTGATTGGCATGGTTCCGGCTCCGATTTTGCCGGCATTACCCGTGAGTAAGGCCGTGTTAGCGATACTGATGATATTATCGACACCATTTTCCTGTTGTGTAACCCCCATCGCCCAAGCGAAAACCACTCGCTCTAAATTGCCGAAAAGGGCGGCGGTTGCTTCAATTTCTTCTCGGGATAAACCGCAGGTTTTAGTAATAGTTTCCCAGGGTATTTGTCGGGCGTAATCTATAACAGATTGCCAATTTTCTGTATGGGATTCGAGATAATCCCAGCGGACTAAATTTTGTTCGATCAAAGATTTTTGTAATCCGACGAATAGGGCGGTATCGCTACCCGGAATCGGCTGTAGGTAGAGAGTAGAAATATCGGAACCGCCCCGCAATAAAGATTTAATCGGAAAAGCGGGCGAGGAGAATTTGACCAATCCGACTTCAATTTGCGGGTTAATAATAATAATTTTACCGCCGCGATCACGAATTTGAATTAATTCATTCATCAGGCGAGGATGATTAGCGGGGGCGTTAGAACCGATCAATACCACACAATCGGCTTGTTTTAAACTTTCCAGACTGACCATTGAAGTCCCGGAGCCGAAAACCTGTTTTAATCCTACCGTCGAGGCGGCATGACAGAGATCGGAACAATCGGCTAAATTATTACTTCCTAATGCCCGGAAAAACAATTGTAAGAGATAGGCGGCTTCATTAGAAGAACGTCCAGAACTATAGGAGGCAATAGTCTCGGACGGTTGGCGAAAAGCTTGTTCGGCTAATCGATACACTTCTTCCCAACTAATACGTTGATAGTGACTTTCTCCGGCTTTTAAGAGGACGGGATAACTAAAACGACCCAAGCGGTCGCATTCTAAGGAGGTTAAGGACTGTAATTGAGCGAGATGATAGGTTTGAAAAAAATCGGTTTTAATACCGGGCATTAATTCGGAAGTAATCGCCTCCACACTTTTGAGACAACGTTGCAGACTTTCCCCCGCTTCGTTGACAAAACCGCCTTTTTGTCCCCCCGTTCCCCAAGCGCAAGCTAAACAGGCACTTTTATGATTTAAGGTTTGCCAGAGTTTAATCCCTTGAGGAGAGAGGGTTTTTTCTGCCCAATATTGCAATACGGGAAAACCCCCGCCCGCTTCAATTTTGTCCGATGTTTCCCGTTCTTTCATCGCTTTTTCTCCCGATTTTTTCTCAAATCCCTCCGATAGGGAGAGTGTACCCAGTACAGTTTAGTTTATCACCATTTTTCAAAAAGTGCATCGGCAAAGGATAAACGACCGGGCAAGCTACGGTTAGTTGTTGACAATATCCTATGATTGTGACTTTATCAGACTAGGGAGAGATCTATTAAAAATGATAATTCCAATGGATGAAAATGAAGACTTTCAACATTTAGAAGAGATGATCGCCAATCTCCAAGTAAAACAGAAACAGATTCTGAAAGGGATGTTAGATTATCCGATTCAAATCGATTCGGCAATTCGGATACTTTCCGATCCGTCTCGGCAATTGGTTATAACTCATAATAATATCAGAGTAAGAGCATCTCAATTAGGCTTGACAAAAGGCTCTCAGCACAGCCATCATATAGTTGTTATCCGTGGCCGCCCGTTTACTTTTTTGTGCCATACTACGTCGGTAAGTCGATTGGTGGTGATTCGGTAGTAGTGATGGCGGCTTAATCCTTTGCTTTGCTGTGCATTGTAGTCATGGATAAAATACCAAAGGGTTCCCCAACGTGATTCTCCATTTTTTTAGAGAAAGATAGACTCTCTCTCACCAGCCGAGAAATCCTTTGTCGAAAGGTATTATTTAATCTTTCAATAGGATTAGTTTGACCAGTTTCTTTACCTACTGCCCGATGACGTTTCCTAGGAATTACTGTCTTATAGGACTCCCAAAAGTCTGTGTAAGCAACCGCGCATTGTCGGTAAACACCGGGTAAACTGGCCCCAAAGTTTTTTGGCTGATTGACGACTCCTATCTCCGCGCATAGCAACCAATAATTTCTCTTGTCTTTCTATCAATTAACCGCCAAATATAAACCTTTATCCTCTTAGAAAAAAACCAAGACCACATCTCATCACATTCTCTAACCAATTTACCTTTTGGTTTGTCCGAAACCTTTATTTGACGGGGGACAGCCGCCAGTTTATTGTTGACATAGTTTTGTAACCATGACCAACTTACCCCTGTTACTCTAGCAATTCCTCGTCAG
>NZ_JAPZSZ010000004.1:0-6703 GCF_027532095.1 Microcystis sp. LE19-195.1E | reverse complement strand
CTATCGGTGAAACCGTAGATTTTTTATCCGAATGCTTCGCCCCTACAGGACGCGGGCCGATGAAGACGCAAGGTTTTGAAGCACGATTCTCTCAAAATCTTGCACCTGTTTCGCGAGAAAAGCCACAAAACCCTTACCTTGTCTACATTTCACCTTTATTCAGCAAGCCCTAATTAGTCTGTTTTTTCTTGACTCGATCGCAATTAAGCGATCGAGTTTTTTTGATAAAAAAACATCACTTCGGGTTAATACGGAGTGAAACCCAACCACCGAGGATCTATTACCCTCTCCCTAAAGGAATCGCACTTGGCACGACCAGAAACTGCCCGATGTTGCTTACCACTTTCTAGCTATTTTGTCAACACCCTATAAAATCAAATATCATACCAGACGGTAAATGATAACAAAATCTAATCAATAGGTGAAAAGAAGAGACGGCTGCGATAGGCTAATCTACATAATTTCTTAACTTTTTTAGAGATCATGAAAACCTTATCTACGTCTTTGGTGTTGGCGGGAATCAGTAGTTCACTTGTACTAATAGGGGGGGGGTAAACCCTGTCCGCGCGGCGGTTATCATCGGGAATCTACCGCAAGCCAATGATAATGGTGGTACTTTTTTGAGCACTACTGAAATAAAAGCACTCGCCTTTACCCTGCCCGCGGGTAACAATTACAGCCTCGACAACGCCATCCTGCGACTCAGTGGCTACGATCCAGGAGAGACTCCCCTAGTCCAGATCCGCAATGATGTCGGGGGTAGCGATCCGGGCAGTACCGTCCTCGCCAGTTTCACCAATCCCACCCCTCAAGGAGCGGGAAATTTTGACTACACCTTCACTCCCACTGGCCCCTTCACGTTTACCGCCGGTACTAAATACTGGTTATACGTTACCAGTACCAGTGGAGATTTCCTCTGGAGCGCTTCTAGTACGATTCAAACCCCGACGGGCATCGCCACGTTCTCGGGAGCCAGGTTTGGTAGTGGAGCGAGTTTCTTTCCCAGTAACGTTTTTAACAGTTTCCAGATCAACGCAACCGAGATAACCGGTCCGGTGGCCAGCACTCCCGAACCTAGTGCGATCGCGGCGTTGTCCCTGTTCGGATTGGGTTTACTGGGGGTTAAAGGTCGTCGGAACGAGGGATAAGTTGCCGGTGGTTAGGTTGAACAGAGTGAAACCCAACCACCGAGGATCTATGTCGGGTTTCGTTGCCTCAACCCGACCTACGAATTTACTATACAAACGGGGAAACTTTTAAGGATTAGGGATCGATCGCACCAGCAGAGTCAGAATACTGGTTAATACTGCCACTACCACGGGAATAATCAACGATTTTGTTCCCTTAAGGTCGGATACATCCTGAATTAAAGCGTCCTGTGTTCCCTCTACTTTTTCCAATCGCCTATCAATAATCTTGAGTTCGGTTTTCACCTCGGCCATATCTACTTTTAGATCGGTGAAATCTTTCTGTAAAGAGTCTAATTTTTCCGTGATATTTGTCAGGATAATTTCTAGGGAATCGGTGACGGGGGATTGACTCATCTGAATTTCGGGGAATATTCGATCGCCTAGTAATATTGTAGGCTGATAATCGTTATTGGTAATTCTGCGATCTTTCGGGAGTGACGGAATTACAACGATCGCATTGATCAAATATCTTCTTCAGAAAGTCCCGCTTGTTTCAAAAAATGCTTGAGTAATCCGATTTTTAAATCCTGATTTCCGTGAATCGGCACAGAGATACGGGTGGGATTATCCAGCTGACAGTAAATGTGATGGCTACCTTGAATTCTCAATAATTCCCATCCGTGACGCTCTAAAATTTTGGCGAACTTTTTCCCAGAAATCGATTTCATATCGCTATCTCTAGAATCCGAGTTTTCGGATCGGTCGGCAAGGATTCCACATCTATGGATAGACAACCTTCGATCGCCTCGTGTAAATTCTCTAGTAGTTCCTCGAAAGTTTCTGCTTGGGTGGCACAGCCGGGGAGCGCCGGGACTTCCCCCCAGAAGCCACCTTCCTCCGCCTCGTGAACGATAACTTTCATTTTCATTGCTTATCTCCTAGATCGATCAATGGGAGGGATAGATAGATAAATTATCACCACCCCTAAAATCTAACATTTCTACGGGGTTGTGTAAATAATCAGTCTTCAATAACTGGATTTAGTCTAAATATTGTAGGCTGTTTTTGTAGGTGATGCAATCCTTACCAACTGACGACATTCTGTTTTAATGGCTTGTTGCAGTTCTTGTGCCTCTGAATCGCTTAAAATGCCTGAAAAATTGGCCAGAGGATGACTGTTGCCTGTTGCCTGAACTCGATGTAAAAAATCTAACACGGTTTCTATTAGATCATCAGGTGCTTGTTCGAGTTCTTGAATTAATTGTTGACGATGGTTCATAGACAGTCTGAACGAGTAATACAGTAAATGTGATGGCTACCTTGAATTCTCAATGACGTTCTCAAATTTTGGCGAACTTTTTCCCAGAAATAGATCTTAATTGACTCATCTGAATTTCGGAGATTATTCGATCGCCTAGTAATATTGTAGGCTGATAATCGTTGCCGTTGCCTCTGGATTGGTAATTCTGCCATCTTTCGGGAGTGATAGAATGCGAAGTATCCCCCGCAACAAGGAATTTAGTTTATGAGTCAATCGGGAGAAACCGTCACCTATTCCCTAGAAGCCATCCTGACGCGGATCGAGGGAAAGATCGATCGAATCGATGATCGCCTGACAAAACTAGAGGTAGGACAGGCAAAATTAATCGAGAAAGTCGAGGGAATGGATAAGCGGTTAGAAAGGCTAGAAAACGAACAATCGGGGCTAGTTAAGGATATATCCGATTTAAAAGGGGCGAAATCGCTGATTATCCCCGTAACCGTCGCGATTATTACCGCCATACTCACGGTTTTCCTTCGCTCTTTACCCTCTCCCTAGACGAATTGCGCCCGGCCTAGAAATTGCCAAGTCTAGCGGAACGATCGCCAGCTGGCGGGGGTTAGGGAGATGGGCAGAAATTCCTTTTCCATTCGCCCGCAGGTAAGCTGTTGACTATCTAGGGTCTGCTGAATAAATCTAAAAACCTTGTTGGATAAGACTTTTAGACTTTTTTTTCCTCAAAAAGTGCCAGCCGTTGCGGGGATCGGGGGGAAAATTCAGGTACTTTTTCCCTGAAAATTAGGTAATTGACTACCTCAAAATCGGTAAAACCCCACACCCCACACCCCACACCCCACACCCTGCCTCCAGGAAAAGCTTTTTCAGCAAACCCTATCTAAATTACTGGTTAAGACTGTCTATGAGTGCCGGAGTTGGGAGCGGGGAGAGGTAGTTCGAGCATTTGTACTAAACTTTTCAAGACGCGGTTTCAAGGCAGTACAGCTTATCTATACCAGGATTTCGGCAAAACATGAAAATTATCGCCTACACCTATACCAATCCCCTGCTTGATAGTCCCCCCGATGCCTCGATTTCGACCTATTCTCCCGAACAAGTGTATCAGGATTTTGGCGATCGCTCACAACGGCAGCAACTGCTCCGCGATTGTCAAGGGACTCCCCCCCGACTGCTGATCCTGCGTCGCCTAGCAGAATTGGGAGACAATGGCACGGAAGTTAGCAAAATTTTACAATCCTTAGAAGCCCTCGACATAGATATAATTGCCCTAGAAGACCCGGATTATAAGCTGAATTTTGCCAAGATTCTGCAAGAAATATCAAAAAACGAACTAAGTAACCGTTTAAAAGCAGGTCACGCTCACAATCGTCTGCAAGCTTTACCTCCCCCCGGAAAAGCACCCTACGGTTATCGTCGTGGCAAGGAGCGTTATATACTCGATCGCAGTACCGCGCCGGTAGTCAAAGACTTTTTTGATCGCTTTTTGATTTCCGCTTCCCTGCGTTCCACGGTGCGCTATCTAGAAAAACGCTACGGTAAGAAGATATCGGTAGCTACTGCCCATAAATGGCTGACTAATCCCGTTTATCGCGGCGATTTGTGCTATCTCGGTCAAGATATTATCCCCGATACCCACACCCCGATTATCTCCCGGGAAGAAGCGGCCCAGATCGATCGCATCCTGAGAAATAATCGCAAATTACCCCCCCGCAGTGCCAGCGCCCCGCGTTCCTTAGCGGGTTTAGTCGTCTGTAGTCAATGTCAATCGGGGATGACGATTACCAAAGTGACGGCGCGAGGAAAGGGCCTAGAATACCTCTATTTGCGACCTTTGCAATGTCCCCGGACAAAAAAATGTTCGGCGATCGCTTATGAGAAAATTCTCGGTAGCACAATCGAGCGCATTTGTCAAGACCTACCACCGACGATCGCTCAGATATCTTTACCGGATTTAGAGGGGATCAAACGGGGAATGAGCGAGGAAATAGGGCAAAAAAACGATATTTTGTCGCAATTGCCCTCCCTAGAAGCGGCGGGAATTTTAGATCAAGAAACGGCTAATCTACGGGCCTATAAACTGAAAAACGAGATCGCGCAGATTCAAGGACGTTTAGACCAATTACCCCCCGATAACCTGACTATTATCGCTCGTGCCGTTGCTTTTCCGCAATTTTGGCGAGATTTATCGGAAATCGAGCGCCGTTTTTATTTTCGCGAGTTTATCCGTCGCATCGAAATCGAGAGGGAAACGGCTAAGAATTGGCATTTACGTTTAATCTTCGTTTTTTAAGAGTCTGGGACAATCTTAAAGTTAGCTAAAAATTGAGGAATGTTTGAGCGATCAATGCTAAGAAAAAGGCAAACAGCGATCGATCTCAACTATGAGCAATAACAAAAGATTAACTAGGTATAAAAAAGGGCGAAAATCCTCCCAGACAAAACCCCACCTTTATGATTATCACTATAATCAACCCGGTACGATGCCGGGGTTAATCACCATGGATGAAAATGCCGTTGCTACCGAGATATTTTTAATTAATTATAATTCTCAACAAGCGACTATAGTTAATAATCTCTTACCTCAAGACTGTCTTAAATATTTATCCAATGATTCCATCTCTTGGATTGATATCGTCGGTTTGGGTAATGAAGATAAACTGCAAGAGTTGGGAGAAATTTTTCATTTACATCCCTTAACCCTTGAGGATATAGTCAGTATTCCCCAAAGACCAAAAGTGGAAGAATGCGAGAATTATATTTTAATAATAGTGCCGATGGCCATCCTGATCGATCATCAGGGTTTTTTGCTAGAACAAATCAGTTTAATAGTCGGGAAGAATTATGTTTTAACCGTGCAGGAAGAAGGACAATACGATTCTTTAGAGGGAGTTAGGGAAAGAATCCGTTTAAATAAAGGTTCCATCCGGCAGCAAAAATCGGGTTATTTAGCCTACTCGATTTGGGATGCCATTATTGACGGTTATTTTCCTGTTTTAGAGTCCTACGGAGAAAGAATCGAGGAGTTAGAAAACGAAATTTTAGCTAGTCCCACGGAGCAGACTTTATCAAAAATTTACCAACTACGTCAGGAATTACTCTCCCTGCGACGAGCAATTTGGCCGCAAAGGGACACCCTCAATGCGCTTTTACGGGATGAGTATATTGTCATCGATACAACGATTAAACCCTATCTACGGGACTGTTATGACCATGTGGTACAAATCCTCGATGTTATCGAAAATTACCGGGAATTTGCCAATGGTTTAATGGATTTTTACCTGTCTTCCGTGAGTAATAAAATGAACGAGATTATGAAAACTTTAACGGTAATCTCGACGATTTTTATCCCGCTCACCTTCATTGTCGGTATTTATGGCATGAACTTTAATACTGATAAATCCCCCTATAATATGCCCGAATTAGAATGGTATTGGGGCTATGTGTTCGTCTGGGTATTGATGCTAACCATTGCTTTCAGTTTAATCATTTTCTTTTGGCGACGCGGCTGGTTTAAGAACCTATCGACAGTGAAGAAAAGATAAACTGTTAAGCAGATTAGACAGACCGGATTACCTTGCCGGCATCTAGCAAGAGAAAATGGCTATTGCAGAGAAATTAATAGTTTAGTGTCTACGGTATTTTTTAACACTTTCAGTTGATGGCTTCTCATTTTGTCCAACCAACTATAGTGCTGGCTGTGACATTGATAGACGATATCGATGTCACCAATCTCTGACTTAACCTGAGCCAAGTAGTTTTCTAGTTCGCTAATTTTCATAACCAATCTCGCTTGCGCTGAAGGACATCAACCCTAAACCAAGAATTATCGCTAAAGGATAGGGGTGACTACAGTTATTATTATAGGCCGATCATAATTCCTAAAAAAGTTCTTATCTAACAAAGTTAGCTAATGTCAGGGTTAGATGATATTAGCGAAGTTTCTTTCTAGTCGTCTAGGGGGCAGTGCCATTCCTAGGTAGGGTCTGCTGAAAAAGTTTTTCGTGGGGGTAGGGTGTGGGGTGTGGGGTGTAGGGTTTTACCCATTTTCAGGGAAAAAGTCCCTGAATTTTCCCCCCGATCACTCCAATGGCTGGCACTTTTTGATTTCAAAAAAGCCTAAAAATATTATCCAACAAGATTTTTAGATTTATTCCTGAACTTCCCCCGTATAAATATACTAGCTATGGCTCAAAGTCTTACAGAGCCTGAGTTAAAGCAATATAATACTAAGGGACTACTGGACACAAAATCCTGAAGTCCTTACGCAGATAGGGTTTGAGGCAAAAATTTTCAA
>NZ_JAPZSZ010000228.1:0-6717 GCF_027532095.1 Microcystis sp. LE19-195.1E | reverse complement strand
CTATCGCTTGAATATGTTGGTTAAGTTCTTGTTGTTGCTCTGGAGTCATTTTTGTCTTTTCCCTACTCTTTTCTCTATCCCATACCCAATTGATGCTTTTGTCAAGTAGTTTATTTGTTCTTCAGCTTTGACTTGCTCCCCAATGTTGTTTACCATCAATCTCAATAACAATTCTTTTTGATTTTGGCAATAATAATAAAAAATCCATACGTTGTCTTATCAATCTTCTCCCATTGTTATATCTTTTGAGTTCTTTGATAGTATAGGGATCATAATGTAAATAAACTTGTGGCAGTAGAGCGGGCGAATTTTCACCCCAACGACGACATAATTGCTCGTTGTTATAGTAAGTGTCAAAAAATCTAGATTCTACTGGATTATTTTGCAAGGATTCTTTAAGTCGTTTGTAAAGAGAATCTGCCGCTTCTGAATTTGACCAGCTAATAATTTTTTTATACTCTTTCCACCAATCAATTAACTCTATCCCTAATAATCCATGACTTTGAATCGGCTTATCATAGATCAAACAGGATTCTTTATACTTCGTAATTTCAATATCATTGCTAAGTGAATCTGAAAAAATAATTTCTGGTTTAAAAGAATTAGAGGCAAAAATAATATTTTTGATATTTTGATGTCCTAGTTTTTTGGTTAAATGAATTGTGTAGCCATTAATATCAACTTCCAAACCACTTTTTTCACAAATTCCTCTTAAAGTTTGCTTATGCTCTTCCTTAATATAATAACTTTTGTATAAAAGTATTGATTCAATTACTTTCAGAAATTTCTGAATATCGTTTTGATTTTCCCAATCAATCTTTGAGTAGTATCCATTCAATTGCTCTTTGCGCGTAGATGGACGAGGCTCGTATTTATCAAATCCCGCATCCGTAAACCAACTATCTATTTGATTAATATAATCTGCATAGTCTAAGCAAAATTGTCGAAACTCACTCTTTAATAAATCTAGAGATATATTCATAGAGACACATCAACTTTCGGAGAAATCACCGATACATACAATACCAAATTCTAGCAATTCAGCATTAGGATCAAAATCAACAGATTGGTGGGTTATGGCGAATACCTTATTAGTTGCTTAACTGTCTCATTTGTCATCGCCTAACCCACCCTACTATTTGGCTATCGGCAAAAGATAGCCACCGGCAATTGTATCAATTTGTAAAAGATGGTTGACGTTTGTGCCAATCGGTGGCCTGTTCGTAGGCGTGGGCGACGTGAAATAATTGATCTTCGCGCAACACATTACCGACTAATTGTAAACCAATTGGCAAACCTTGCCCATCAAAACCACAGGGAAGACTTAACCCGGGTAAACCGGCTAAATTGACGGGAATAGTCATTAAATCTGATAAATACATACTCAGAGGGTCCGCCGTTTTTTCCCCGGCTTTAAAGGCTGTGGTCGGTGAAGTGGGAGAAACTAACACATCTACTGATTGAAAAGCTCGATCGAAATCCTCTTTGATCAAAGTCCTTACCTTTTGTGCTTTCAGGTAATAAGCATCATAATAACCCGCCGAGAGGGTATAGGTTCCCAACATAATCCGGCGCTTAACTTCCGCACCAAAACCCTGAGCGCGAGTCTTGGTGTACATATCAATCAAACTATCGGCATCTTCCCGAATACCGTATTTAACCCCATCGTAACGGGCTAAATTCGCCGATGCCTCCGAGGGGGCGATAATGTAGTAGGTGGGCAATCCGTAACGGAAACGGGGACAGGAAATCTCTTTAATTGTGGCACCGAGGGCCTTTAACTGCTCTAAAGCTTGATTAACTGCCTCGGCAACGACCTGATCCAAACCTTCCCCGAAAGTTTCCTTAATTACGCCAATTTTTAACCCTTTTAAACTGTTTTTCAGGAATTGGCTATAGTCGGGAATCGGCAGATTGAGACTGGTAGAATCTTGGGGATCGTAACCTGCGATCGCTTGTAATAAAATCGCCGCATCTTCTACGGTACTACCAAAGGGACCAATCTGATCGAGAGAAGAAGCGTAAGCCACCAAACCAAAGCGAGAGACTAAGCCATAGGTCGGTTTTAGCCCGACAACGCCACAAAACGAAGCCGGTTGACGAATTGAGCCACCGGTATCCGATCCTAGGGCAATCACGCATTCTTGAGCGGCCACAGCCGCAGCCGACCCCCCCGAAGAGCCACCAGGCACCCGGGATAAGTCCCAAGGATTAGCAGTAACGTGATAACCGGAGTTTTCTGTGGAACTACCCATAGCAAACTCGTCTAAATTGGTTTTACCGACGATAACTGCCCCTAAATCTCGTAATTTTTGGGTAACGGTGGACTCGTAGGGGGGGACAAAATTCTCTAAAATCCGAGAAGCGCAGGTGGTGGGGATACCTTTGGTGCAGAGATTATCTTTTAATGCGAGCGGAATACCTGCCAAGGGATGCAGAGATTCACCTCTAGCTATTTTCTCGTCCACTTTTTGGGCTTGTGCGAGGGCTAAATCCGGGGTTAAATGGAGAAAGCTTTTTACTTGTGGTTCGATCGCTTCGATGCGAGCGAGAAATTCTGTGGCGATTTCGACGGCTGTTTTTTCTTTATTAACGAGTTGTTGATGCAGTTGACGAATCGAAGTCATGTTCAGTTACCGGTTACAACCACCGTCAGGAGCAAGCAACAACCCCGGACAGCAAAGACTATTTTAGCGTCAGTTTGGCTGTAGGTCAGCTAATCCCCTAAAATTAAAGGAAAGCCTCGGAGGAAAACTAGAGTTATGACTTTTATAGTCATTTCAATTAAGATTGAGAATATCAATGCCAGAGTTCATAAGGGTTTTATCGGTCTAGTCTGTATCAGACTTATCTGAAATGACTATAGCGTTTCTCTTACCTGTGTGGCACAGTTAAACCTTTGCTGATTAAGCTTTTCAATATCGATAATGTACCTCTTGCGAACAGGAAACGCTATATAATATCTGGCAATTAGACAATTTAGACTACACACTTTGATCGAGTTGGCTATCTCTATCAAGGTTATGCCCTTGGTACCATGACTAAGGCAGATGTGCAAATCTTCATGGAAAAGATTTTACGGCTCTCGATCGAGCTTGCAGACTAGACTCTAGTTACCTCTCCAGTTAAACTATAGTAGTCAATAGTTATAAAGTTTTAAACGATAACCTATTGTCAGCCTTTTTAACTGGTCACTTTATTACCTACCTATGTTAGACAGTTTCTCCCCCCAAACCTCTAGCGTCGTCCTCGCTTCGGTGGCGGACTATTTCAAAGTCCTGTCGGAAGTCAGTCGCCTACAGATTCTCAGTTGCTTGCAATTAGGCGCGATGAATGGTAAAGAAATCGCTGAAGCTACCGGACTAGGCCAGGCCAATCTCTCCAAACACCTGAAAGCTTTAACCCAAGCGGGAATTATCTCGCGGCAACCCCAAGGAGTCAGCGTTTACTATCAAATTACCGACCCCGTGATCTATGATCTCTGTCAGGTGGTTTGCGATCGCATTAGTCAGCAAATGCGTCAACGGGCCCGGGAATTCGAGAGTCTGCCGGCTTTCCATCTCCCTAAATAAAAATTAACAAACCCTTGACATTTTGCGTCAATTATGATAGGGAAAAATTTCCATGCTCCTAGAAGAACTTTGTCAACGCTATCGGGAGGGAGAAAGAGATTTTGGGGGGATTAATTTGCGGGAAGGCGACTTAACTAATATTTCCCTCCCAGGAGTCAATTTTTGCCGTGCCGATCTGCGACAGGCGCGGTTAGGAAAGATACGCCTTTCGCGATCGCTGCTGAGAGAAGCGGATTTAAGTGAGGCGATTCTCTGGGGAGCAGATTTAAGTCAAGTGGACTTTTATCGAGCTTGTTTACGCGATGCAGACTTAAGCGGAGCTAATCTGATCGAAGCCAATTTAGAAGCCGCTTATTTAACCAAAGCCGTCTTAAACGGTGTTAATCTCAACAGTGCTAATCTCCAGCAGGCCGTATTAATCGATACGGATTTTCGCTCCACTTCCGACCAACGCACGGACTTAGGCAAAACTAACTTTTGCGGAGCCGATCTCAACTATGCCAATCTGAGCGGCTCCCTGTTATATCGAGCTAATTTCGCTGATTGCCGACTTTGCCGGGTTAATTTTCGTGCTAGTCCCGAAAGAGACGGATTTATTACCGATCTCACCGGGGCCAGTTTCCGGGGTGCGGATCTCAGTTATGCCGATTTGCGCGGGGCAATTTTAGAAGATGTGGACTTGACTGATGCTGATTTAACCCGGACTTTGTTTTAATCTGGGAAGCTTTTTCAGGGATCAGTAATCAGTAAACAGTGAAAAGATGTCATTTCACTTAAAACTCAAATCCGATAACTGATAACTGATAACTGCTCACTGATAACTGATAATTGAGGGTCGATTTATTTAAAACCGACGGATGCTTGCCAAACAAAGGCCAGCAAGAGGAAAAATAGGGGAATCAGGGGCAAGACATCGACTAAGGGGTCGAAAATTTGGTATGCTTCCGGCAATTTGGCCAACAAAAGTGCAGTTTCCATCTCTCTATCTACCTTGACAAGAAAATTTTCAAACGTTTCCTGAAATTTTATCACGTTGGGGTAACATCTAAGGCATCCTCAAGCCAAGGGGCAAAATCTTGGGCAAAAGTTCCTTCTAGGATAGATTGACGAATTTCACGGGTAAATCTGATTAATTCGGCGATATTGTGCAGAGATAAGAGAATATAACCCAACATTTCCCCCGATTTAATTAAATGATTCAGATAGGCACGGCTAAAGTGTTGACAGGTGTAGCAGGGACAAGTCTCGTCTAAAGGGGCGAAATCCTCCTTAAAACGGGCATTTTTTAGGTTCCAACGCTCTCCCCGCACTAAAGCCGTGCCATGGCGACCAAAACGGGTGGGAATGACGCAATCAAACAGATCTATGCCACTAGCGATCGCCTTGGCCATTTCTCGATAGGTTCCCACTCCCATCAGGTAACGGGGTTTATTTTCGGGGAGTAAAGGGGCAGTTATCTGGACAATGCGATGAATTAGACTCGTTTCTTCCCCCACACTCACGCCACCGATAGCATAACCGGGTAAATCGAGTTTTACTAAAGATTCCGCCGCCGCTGCCCGTAAATCCTCATAAATTCCCCCCTGCACTATGGCGAATAAAGCCTGTTGTTGGGGTCGTTGATGGGCCCTCAGACAGCGCTCTAACCAGCGATAGGTGCGTTCTATGGATGCTTTCATGGTCTCATGACTGACTCCCGTGGGGGGACATTCATCGAAGGCCATAATCACATCAGCACCGAGGGCATTTTGAATCTGAATCGATTTTTCTGGCGTAATTTCGATTATTCTACCGTCCCGGGGCGATCGAAAGGTGACTCCCGATTCTTTAATTTGCCGCAGTTGACTGAGGCTAAATACCTGAAATCCACCAGAATCTGTTAATATTGGCTGATTCCACGCCATAAACTCGTGTAAACCTCCCGCTTTCTCGATAATACTTTCTCCAGGCTGCAGATGCAGGTGATAGGTATTAGCGAGAATCATTTGCGCCCCCGTGCTGGCGATTTGAGCGGGGGTCAAACCTTTCACCGTGGCCAAAGTTCCCACGGGCATAAAACGGGGTGTTTCTACCGGTCCGTGGGGAGTATGCCAAACCCCAACCCGCGCACCAGTTTGGGGACACCGGGCGATTAATTCAAAGGAAAATCCCACTGTTTCAGTTATCAGTTATCAGTTATCAGTTATCAGTTATTAGTAACCAGTATTTTTGCTCGCTGCCTAAAAGGGGCAATCGTTGTCGTCTTCGTCTTCAAACTGCACATCCCACTTAGCAGAAAGTACCTGAGTAACCATGGCTTCGAGGGTATCGGCATTGAGACGGGCTTTCATATCGGGGTCTTGGAGTGGATTACTCAGGGGAATTAGCCGTAATTGCCGATTGTCTTGGATCAGATCAAAATAGGTTTCACCGTCGGGAGAGCGGGTTAAACGCAGACAATCGAAGCTATAGGTATTGAGATAAAGACTGTAGTTAGCCACTAGGGTGCTTTGCTGATAATCGGCGAAAACTTCCACTATCCATCCCTCCCCTTCACTCTGAATCACTCCTTCGAGACTATGGATGTAGCGAACTCGTCCGAGATCATCGAGGAGACGACGCATATCTTCTTTAGCGATGACCACGCCAGAATCAATAATACAGGGGGCGGGCAGGGGCTGTGAGGGTGGATGATAGTTCATAGGGATTGCCAGTAAAAAAATTTCCGTTAATAACCCCAGTGACTGGGGGGTTTCTACCGATTCCTGTTGCAATTTTTTTCGGGTTACGTCTCGATCTTAACCCAATCCGTTAGAACTTTTCATTGTTATTTAACTTAGTGTCAGCATTCGTCCCTCGCGCTTAGTGCCATGGGACGGGGCTTTTAAAGGGGCGAATTACTTCGCCCCAGGGTTCCCCTCATGAATGCTGACTTTGTATAGAACAGCAAAGCACAGCTAAAAACAAGTCTGACCTATAGTTGACAATGTAATTGCAGTATGCTTAACATTTTGCGATCGTTGCGGTCGATAACGCAAAATGTTTGTTTTAGAGTACAAGCTTAGAGGAAAACCATCTCAATATCAAGCCATTGATGAGGCTATTCGGACAGTCCAGTTTGTTCGGAATAAATGTCTTAGATATTGGGCAGAAAATAAGAGTGTAG